>CASETM010000028.1 GCA_949290865.1 uncultured Bacillota bacterium | reverse complement strand
ATCGTATATATTATATACTTTGATGAATGTAGTATCAATACTGCACTTTTTCAGCTTGAACAATATAAAAAACCAGAAGCTAATATCATACAGATACTATCTTCTGGTAAAATGTCATCATCTTAACTTAATGACATTGCCCCTAGGGGTTCATTTTTTATTTGATCTTTTCCAGCCAATCGATCCTTTTGATAATATTTCGTGCTCCTGACTGGGTTGGATAATCCTTAAGAATATTATCTATATCCTGACAGTCAATATGATGCTTTAATAGAATTTCTTTTAAATCCTCTTTATTAAGAGTTTTATAATCAATGATCTTATCGATCCTGTTGATAAATTCTTCTGACAGTCTGACATGAGATTTATGACTGACTTTTTTAAAGCCCAGATATTTACTACCACTGGCATGACAGGTCATGACAATGATCACATTATTAAAATAAATTTTTCTCTTTCGGCTATCTTCCAGATAACCTTCATCTAAAACCTGTAAAAACAGATTCAGTATATCTTTATGCGCTTTATCAATCTCATCTAACAGTAACAAACTATGCGGATAGCTCTGCAGTTCACTCAATAATAAACTAGGCTGATTATAACCAATATATCCTGGCGGTGAACCAATGATCTTCGCCATGGAAAACGCATCTTTAAACTGCGTCATATCCAATCTGATAAAATGAAAATGAAGATATTTCGCTAACAGTTTTGCTGTTTCGCTTTTCCCGATTCCAGTTGTTCCAGTAATCATAAAAGATGAAAAAAGCTTATGCTGCAGCTGATCGACCAGCTGATCAATGCCTTCTTTTTGACCAATGATATGTTGATTGAGATCTTTTTTTAACTGTTCAAAATCAATTTTTTTATTAATATGAATGGACAGATAATTTTCAAGAGTATGAACGATCCTTTCTTTTTTTAGTTCCTTTTCTTTATGAAACCCTGCTTTAACACAGGAAAGATCTAAAATGTCAATGGCCTTATCCGGATAAGTACGATTTTTAATATACTCATCAACCAGTTCGATCAGCTCTTTAAGAATATGATTTTTTATCATGATATGATGATATTCCTCATAATATTTTTTAATTCCTAAAAGGATCTGATACGTTTCTTCTTTTGTATTCTCTTTGAGTGTCACCACCGAAAAACGACGGTTCATGGCATGATCATGTTCGAAATGACTATAATATTCATCAAGCGTTGTGGCCCCAATGATCGTCATATCTTTTCTGGCAATATATGGTTTTAATATATTAGAGGCATCTATCGCCCCTTCAGCTCCACCTGCTCCTATCAGATTATGAATTTCATCAATAAAAATGATCACATCATTGATTTCTTTGATCTTATCGATGATCTTTTTAAATTTTTCTTCAAATTCACCACGATACTTCGTTCCCCCTACTAAAGAAGATAATGACAGCTCATAAATAATTTTATGTTCCAAACCTTTTGGCGCTTTCTTTTCATTGATCAGCATGGCCAATTTTTCAACAACCGCTGATTTACCGACACCGGCTTCGCCGATGATCAAAACATTGTTTTTTTCTTTTTTAGAAAGGATCGTACAGATCTGTTCAATTTCTTCTTCTCGACCAATAATCTGATAAGCCTTGTCTTTCACTTTTTTATTCAGATTGACCAGGGAAGGTATCTGATCCAGTCTAGTTTCAAAAGCCGTTTTTTCATTTAAGATAAAAATCAGATCACCTACATCAACCTGATATTTTTTCAACAGTTCCTGCGCTACACTTTCTTTTGTCTGTAAAAGACTGATGATCAGTATATTTAAAGTGACCTGATTATAGTTTTTATTTTTTGCCAGTTCAATACTTTCTTCCAGTATTTTTTTTAAAACATCGCTATATTCTAAATAAAAAGGCTGTTCTTCATTCTTACCAAACAATCTTCTAATATCTTCTTCTATCACCACATCGGTAACATCATACTTCTGCAGTAATATTTTCAGTTTTGATTCCTGTAGCTTTAACAAAGCCAATAACAGATGTTCACTGCCAACATTAGTATGTCCAAAATCAAAAGCCAGACTTTCAGCAATGACAATAGCTTTTTGAGATTGTTCATCAAACTTTGTTAACAATCGTTTCACCTCTCTCTATATATACTATGTACAAAACATATATTTATTAGTCCATAATATTTAAGAGAATAAAGATTCAATCAAAGATTTCTTTTTAATTTCCTTACTTGTTGTACAGTAACTGACCTGGAGTTTCCCAGTGATACTTTTTCCTTTTCCTTCTCCTAGAACGATGTAAAAAGTACCATCCTTGTAGATAGCATCATATTGTTTCTGATGATCTTTAAGAACCTGATAAACATCATCAACACCTTTGACCCATTTTTTATAATCTGATAGCAGCCTGCTTTTGGTATCATACATTTCATCAATATCACTTTGCTGATTAGAAGCTGCAGTAATCTTATATTTAGGAATATTGTTCTGCGCGTTGGCAGTAGTCAGATTCATCATGATCAGCATAATAATTAATATTTTTTTCATCTTTTGTTCACCCCAAGTTCATTATGTCCGGTTATAATAAAATTAATCATAACAGTCATATAATTGTTACAGGAGAAAGGTGTTTTTATGAGTCGTGTGATGCAAAAAGAAATTAAAAGTGAAATGGATGATTTTTTCTTTGCGAAAGAAGATCTCGATTTTTACCATGAATATGTTCATGTAGAACAGATTTATCTGGCTGCCATTAAAGAAGTCAGAACCAAACTAGAAATTCTAGATGATGAATTTCATAATCGTTTTTCTCATAATCCCATTCATCATATGGAATGGCGTCTAAAATCGCCAAAAAGTGTAGTAGAAAAAATGAAAAGGAGAAACTTACCAGTTTCTGTTGATTCTATTCAGGGAAATATTGAAGATATTGCCGGTATGCGCGTTATCTGTAACTATGTCAAAGATATCTATCGCATCTCTGATCTCTTATTAAGACAAGATGATATTAAATTATTAAAAGTGAAAGACTATATTAAAAAACCAAAAGAAAATGGTTACCGCAGTTTACATCTGGTTGTTAAAGTTCCTGTTTATCTGGCCGAAGAAAAAAAGATGGTGACCGTGGAAATTCAGATCAGAACCATAGCCATGGATTTTTGGGCAACTTTAGAACATCATTTAAGATATAAAAATAAAAATGAAGTTTCTGACGATATTAGACAACGTCTATTTGACTGCGCCGAAAATATAACTGAACTGGATTATGAAATGGAAGCAATCCATAACAAACTAAAAGGCAAACACAAAATATAATGCCCTGTCATAAGGGCATTATTTTAATTCTGGCCAGTAATCTTTATTGGCAATGATCAGATCATCAAGAATCAGTTTCGCTACACGGGCACTTGGTACTGTTTTAGAAAGAGTTATCGCTTGCCATAATTTCTGATAACTTCCTTCGATCCAGGCTTCTACTACCAGTTTTTCAACCGATACCTGCTGTTCCATCAGCCCTTTCTGGAATTGCGGAATAGCTCCCTGAACAATCCTTTCATAGCCGTTTTTTCCTACGATACATGGAATTTCAACCATCGCCGTACGATCAAAGTTTTCAATTGCCCCTTCATTTGGAACAATCAGTAACATTTTTTCTTTAGTATTTTTAGCAATGGCACAAGCAAGATCAACAATATATTCCGCATGAGCATCAGCTTCAAAACCACAATCTTTGCTGGTGCCTTTATCGATGATATCCTGACAGGCACCAAAAACAATCTTTTCACGATGATCCATAACTTCATTAGCTCTGGTATATTCTGGATTGGAATGCTCAACCACATAATCAGGATACAAATAATATTTTAAATAAGTATTAGGAATCGTTTGTGGATCCAAAGCATAAACATCTTTCGCTTTTGCAAAAGTTTCCAGCCAGCTTTTTTCTACATGCTGGTTATTTGTTGAAATACCATCAGCAAAACCATTTTTAGCCATATGTTTTCTGATTTCTGGCATCAGGTCGTTTCCATCCTTATCTTCAATCTTATGCCACCAGCCAAAATGATTTAACCCATAATAACCAACAGACATTTCCTTACGAGATTTTAAGCCACACATATTGGCCATTTTTTCTTCTAGATCAATTGGCATGTCACAGATATTCAGAATTTTAGAATGCGGACGTAAACGTCTAGTCGCTTCTGCAACGATTGCTGCTGGATTAGAATAATTCAACATCCAGGCATCTGGTGAATATTTTTCCATATAATCCAGTATTTCAATAACTCCACCAATCGATCTCATGCCATAGGCAATCCCTCCTGGACCACAGGTTTCCTGTCCTAAAACACCATATTTCAGTGGAATCTTTTCATCTTTTTCACGCATCGCATATAATCCCACACGAATATGACACATGACAAAATCGACATCTGTAAATGCTGTTTGCGGATCTGTTGTATAATCAAATTTAATTTCTGGTGCATTTTCCTGCAGATAAATTTGACAGGCTTTCGCTACTGTTTCCTGACGCTGAGCAAAATTATCGTAGAATGTAATTTTTCTAATAGGAAAACGATCCTGATGATCCAACAGCAATAAAACAATGCCAGGAGTAAAGGTACTTCCTCCCCCTGCTATAGTCACTGCATATTTCTTTTCTTCCATTTTTCTCTCCTCCATCTTTAACACTATCTTAAGATTTTATCTAAAAAAAAACAATCATTCTTCATACTTTGGTGAGAAGGTTCAACTTTATGGACTTGTCACATTTTCTGTGAAATTTCACAGCTGATAACAAGTCCTCATAGACATCTTTTTCATCTCTGTGCTATATTTAAATTAATGAAATAAGAGAGGAAATAATATGAATTTAGAAGAACTGGTCAATCAGCATTATGAAAAACTCAATAACAATGATCTTTATATATGGGATTATATTTCCAGTCACAAAAAACAATGTGAAAATCTTTCTATAGAAGCATTAGCGAAGAAAATTCATATATCCAGAACAACAATTATGCGATTTGCTCAAAAATTAGGTTTAAAAGGATACGGTGAGCTTAAAATTTTACTAAAAATTGAAAATACGAAAAGTCAAAATATACATTCTGGTCTGGAACTGATTTATCAGAACTATCTTAATACTATGAGTGAATTCAAAGAAAAAGATTTTTCTCAACTTATCTCTTATATCCAGCATGCTCATATTATTTATGCATGCAGCAGCGGCAGCATCCAGCATCAGGTTGCTTCTGAAATCAAACGTACTTTTCTAGAAATAGGCAAGCTCGTTTATTTAATCAGAAATTCAAGTGAAACATCTGTCTATGAAGAAATGATTTCCCCTCAGGATATCATTTTTCTGATTTCATATTCAGGAGAAAATCCTCAAATGATCAGTTTTGCTAAAAAAATGAAAATCAGGCAGGTTCCTCTGATTTCAATTACTGCTAACAAACACAATACCCTTTCACAGTTATCTGACTGTCCTTTTTATGTTGATACACCTAGCATAGCTAATCCTTTTGGACCAAGACATGAAGGTTTAGTCAATTATTTTATTCTTATTGATTTTATTTTAGCCAAATATATAGATTATTTTGAAAGGAAGGATGACAATGAAACTGGCAGAACTGATTGATCAGCATTATGATCAGCTTAATGAAAATGATCTTTATCTGTGGCAGTATATTAATCATCATCAGCAGGACTGTCTAAAAATGTCCATTCACGAACTGGCCAGAAAATGCAACCTTTCCCATTCTACGATTATTCGTTTTACCAAAAAGCTGGGTCTGGATGGTTTTAGTGAATTAAAATACTGTCTGAAGTGGTCACAGCAAAAACAGAAAAGTTTTGATCATAATGATTTAAAAAAGATAAGCGATGAGTTGAAAAACACTTTAACCATGATTGAAAACAATGACCTTGAACATTTGCTTCAGGCCATCAAAAATGCACAACACATCTATATTTACCCCACTGGTGATGTTCAAAGACACGTAGCCAAAGAATTAAAAAGAGAATTTATCTACTGTAAAAAAATCTTTTATATTATTGAAGGAATTTCTGAGTTAGATAATGTTATTCAATATTGTACACATGACGATCTTTTCATTCTGATTTCTTTTTCAGGCCAACAGGAAACGATCATGACACTGGCAAAAACCTTAAAAAAACTAAATATCAAAACAATAGGTATTGCTGCTGGCAGCAGCAATACACTCGCTCATCATGTAACTTATTATATTGGTTTTCAGACTTCTGTTTTTTCCACGGGTCAATTTCAAAGCGAATATACATGTGGTGTTCATTATTTTCTGATTGCTAATATGCTGTTTTTAAAATATCTGGAATATTGTTCTTAAAAAAAACTTAGGAAATCCTAAGTTTTTACTCATGATCTTTATGTTCATACTGTTTTTGTTTACGATAATTACGTTCCTTAACAACAGTGTTTTCAAAATAGTGAATATAATTGATATTTTTTTCATAATCTTTCATAAAAATCAGCATATAAATATTATCTAACAAAAAACTCATCGATATTTTCGAAGCGAATGATCCCTGCTTCATGATCTGATTTTCTCCATGATTAAAAATGACCACCTGTTTACATAACTTGATAAGAGGGGATTTTTCATTCGACGTTATTAAAATAACTGGGATATTAAGCTGAATATTTTCAAAAACCCAATTTTTGACTCTTGAACTTGATGCATTATTACTAACAATCACAGCAAGAGGATTTTTGGCTGTTTTCACACGATGAACATTTTCAAAGCCAATCTGATTATTACAAAAAATAGGTAATCCTAGTTTTTGACATTTCACAACAAAATCTTCCACAACAAGCAAAGACGAAGCGACACCATAAGCAGTAATGCTGTCTGAATGATACAGCAGTTCGGCAACACTTTTCAGCTGTTGAACGTCTAAAGAATTATAAACATCATCAATAATCTGATGATACATTTTATAAAATCTTTTCGGAATATCTTCTTCTTTTGTTCCCTGTTCAATTGGCATATTAATCTCAATACGTTTTTCATTGATAATTGCTGAATTCAACTCAACTGCCAGTTTAATTTTAAAATCAGAATATCCTTTCATTCCTAACTTTTTTGCCAGTCTGACAATACATGCAGTTGAAGAATATGTTGCTTTTGCCAGTTCATCCACACTCAAGTTAATCACTTTATTAGGATTTTCTAAAATATAATCAATAACCGCTTTTTCATTATAAGTATAATCCTGATATTCTTTAAGTTTATTAAACAGCATCACTTTTCACCTCTTTCAATAATAAAGCAGAAAAGAATCCTATGAAGATTCTTTCTTATCCAGTCTTTTCAATTTCCAGCGAATCAGACGACGCGACAGTTTTTTTTCATTTTGTTTTTGTTTGATACTAAATTCCTCTTTATAGCGATCAAATAACTCTTTAATTTGTCCGGTTGGATCTTCAATGATATGAAACCCAGAAACAATACCTTCTTTTTTTCCTATATCATTGGCATCAAAAGGTATATAGTAATAATAATCTTTAGTATCATCAATAATTTGCAATAAATTATTATGAAAACCTAAAACATAATAATTTTCACCATCAGTTAAATCTGCATTTTTATCCTGTCCCTGATATTGAACAACACCTATGCATTCAACTTTTTCTATTTCATTTGTTTCTAAATTCAGTCTATCTACCTGCATATCAATTCTCCAAATATTGTTTTCATTACTGAATACATAATTTTATTTATAGCTATATATTAGTAGAAAAATATTTCAATTACAATATGAATTTTAATACCTGTTTACAAAAAATTAATATATTGAAAAGAAGACCGTTTCTCACAGTCTTCTCTTTTTTATAATCCCTGTTCAGTTAATTCTCTGGCAACATCGTCTTTGATTGTTACCCCTTCTGCTTCCAGTTCAGCAATTTTATCAGCAAACTGTGGCAGATATTTTTTATGAGCAATCAGTAATTCATCCATGATACGTTTTGCTGTTGTTCCAGACATAACTTGTGGATTTAATGTAAATGCCTGCAGTAATAAGTTATAATTACCAGTGACTGCTGCTTCTTCAACACACAATTCCATGTTTTTCATACATTGCAGCCATCCTCTTTCTGCTGGCTGTAATGGTCCAAAAGCAATAGCTCTTGCTCCTGTTGAACCAATATAAGCAGAAACTTCTACTGTGCAGTCAGCAGGTAAATCAGGTACTGCACCATTGTTTCTAGTAGAAACAACAATGTGAGTTAATTTATTCGCATAGATTGATGCAATTGTTTCACAGGCAGCATCGCTGTAATGAGTTCCCCCACGTTTTGTCAGCTGTTCTGGTTTATAGTTTAGATTTGGATCTTTATACAGTTCAAACAGTTCAGCTTCTGTTTTCTTAACCTGCTGTCCACGTGTTCCAATTTCAGGATCTTTATATTCTTCAATAGAATGATTTAACATTTCTTCCTGACGATAATAGTATCTATGATATCCACATGGAATCATGTTCATCTGTTTTAACTGTTCTTTAAAGAATTTAACATTGAAAATATTTTTTGGTGTTCCATCATCGACATTTGGATCATAAATGGCATCGATAACTTTTTGCGTAACATCCTTACCTGTTTCATTATCGAAAATCTTATGCCAATGGAAATGATTTAATCCCGCAAATTTATAAGTCAGCTGATCAAGGGTTTTCCCGATCATCTGTGGTTCTTTCATCATAGCACCAACTGGCACATTACATAAACCGATAACTCTGTCCCATTTTCCATATCTCATGACTGCTTCAGTAACCATTCCTGAAGGATTTGTAAAGTTGATCAGCCATGCATCTGGACATAATTCTTTCATATCTTTAACGATATCTAAGATTACTGGAATTGTTCTTAAAGCTTTGAACATTCCCCCAGCACCGTTTGTTTCCTGACCTAACATCCCATAAGATAAAGGAATTCTTTCATCTTTGATACGGGCATTCAGTAAACCAACTCTAAACTGAGTTGTAACAAAATCTGCTCCTGGTAATGCTTCTCTTCTATCTAAAGTCAAATGAACTTTAACATCATAAGGTGAAGCGTCCCACATACGTTGTGCCATAGCACCAACGATTTCCATTTTTTCTTTTCCGTCTTCGATATCAACTAACCAGATTTCTTTAATTGGCAGTTCATCATATCTTTTGATAAACCCTTCCATTAATTCTGGTGTATAACTGCTTCCACCACCAATAGTGACAATTTTTACAGGTTTCTTTTCCATATTGTTCTCCTTATTTTATTTAAATATTCTATTATAATCTTTTATAATCTTCTGGATTTAATAAAGATGCTGCATCTTTATCAGCAATAATTGTGAAGTTAGGATGCAGTTTTAAAACTGTTGAAGGTAATTCACCCGTAACATCACTGTCTAAGATCTGTTTTAAGATTTCTGCTTTTTCTTTTCCATTAACGATCATGACCAGATGTTTAACACGCATCAGACTCTTTGGTCCCATAGTATAAACATAAGGAATATCAGCACGTGGACGATAAGTTGGGTTAACCGCAACCTGATCATTACGATCGATTTTATAAGTATAGCTGTCCATTGGTGTACAGCGAGGACAGTTAGAACAGAAATGTCCATCCCATCCTAAACCGATAACCATGACATCTAATCCGCCACCATTTCTGATTTCTTCATCATAAGTATCCCAGTTTTCTTCCGTAACACAATGAATCTGTGAATCAGGAATATTTGCAGGAGTATAAAACAATTCATGCATTTCATCCCAGATTGGTCCATGTTCTTTTCCTACCCATGGTCCATCATCAAAAATATAATATTGAACATCTTTGAATTTTTCCTGATCTTTAACATAAGGAATCATCATTTTGTACATTGTTCTAGGCGAACGTCCAGATGTTAATGAAATATTAACTCGTTTATCCTGCATCATAGCACCTAAAACGATCTGCATGCAGCTTTCGCTCATTTTCTGTTCGTTTTCTTCAATTATCAGTTTCATTTTCTTTACCTTTCCTTTTGTGTGAATAAAAGGTTATAAGATAATTCTTATAACCTTTCGTAAATTATCTTTTAGTACACAATTATATTTATTAAAAGATATTTATAAATTGATTTATAATGCAAATAACATAAACAAGAGCAACTATGACCCAGACAACTTTTTGCTGATACAAAAATTTATTTTTACTATCAAACAGACGGTATATACCATAGGGAGGAAAAAGGAAAATCCATAGATATGTCCACAATTTGGCTTTTGTAAACCCATTGAATTTTTCTTCTTCAATTGCACGTCGATTCATTCTTTTACGGATCTGAATGATATTTTTTTGTGTATCTGTTAACTCTACTTTACTCATGTTATTCACCTTCTTTTATATAATATTATTAAGCCTGTTTTTCTTCAGCTAAAGCCTGTTTATTAGCTACGAAAACAAATGGTGTATAGATCAGGACAGCTAAAGCAACACAGATAATTTGCGTGATTGCTGTTCCGATATGACCACCTGTTGCCAAGAATCCCATGACACCAACTGGTGTTGTCCAAGGAACCTGGAAACAAATAACTTTTGCAAATCCTATAACAGTC
Source organism: uncultured Bacillota bacterium (assembly GCA_949290865.1). Taxonomy (GTDB): domain Bacteria; phylum Bacillota_I; class Bacilli_A; order Erysipelotrichales; family Coprobacillaceae; genus Faecalibacillus. Next base: position 4,040 of record CASETM010000028.1, on the reverse strand, counting down.
ATCCAGTATGCAAATGTTGCTGAGATAACTGGTGCAAGCATGAATGGAATTGCTAAGATTGGGTTTAATACGATTGGTAAACCGAATGTCATAGTTTCATTGATATTGAAGATACCTGGCGCAATTGATAATTTTGCAATTGTACGGTAATCATCACGTTTAGAGAATAATAAGATAGCGATGATCAAACCACCAGTAATTCCGGCACCAGTAATAATTGTGTAACAGCTAATGAAACCAGAACTTAAGATATTAGTTGGTTCTAATCCTTTAGCAACGGCATCGATATTTTCTGTTAAAGCTACTAACATTGGTGCTGAATAAATAGCTCCCAAAGTTTGTGTTCCATGGATACCAACAACCCAAAGTAATGTAGATACCCAGAATAGTAACAGATATCCTGGTAAACCAGTTAATACCCCTGTCAAAGGTGCCTGGATCCATTTAGCAATAGCATCATAAATTGAATATCCAAGAATTGCTTCAAACGCTAAACCAAAACCTGAGACGATTATTATTGTCACAACACCAGGAATTAATACGTTGAATGCATTAGCAACATTGCTAGGTACTGTTTCAGGTAAAGAAATTCTCAATTTTCCACCTTTAATCAGTTTAATATAAAGTTCACTTGAAAGAATAGTTGATATCATTGCCATAAATATACCTTGTGCATTTGTATATTTAACAGCTAATACATCAGCAACATCAAATGATACACCAGCATCATTAGTTACTGTCATGGCTGTTGCACAAAGTGTTACATAGCTGGCAAGAGCAACCAATGGTAATGTAGTGTCTTCCATTCCATATTGCTTACCTAATTCAATCGCAATCAATACAATTAATCCGATTGTCAAGAAGTTCAATGTTGCATAGTATGCTGCATCGAACATTGGATTTAAGTTTTCTAACCATCTGAACATTTCGAAGTTTGCTAAACTTAATCCTTTTTCATTTGGTGTACAGATAACGCTTGTGAACAAAACGCTAAAAGCACCACAGATTGTTATTGGCAACAAAGCAGTAAATGCGTTTTTGATTGCTGTCATATAACGGTTTCTTTGTAATTTTTCAGCTACAATAAGTAAAGCCTCCATCATTTTGTCTTTCATATGACCCCTCCTTTTTATTTCTATCTTAACTATAAAAGAAATTGTATGCGCTTTCAATACCTTTACTATGAAGTGAAAATTTCATTCATTTTTCTTTTTTATACGACATATTTTTTTAAAATTTTTTTTCAATTTTGTCGTATTATGTTAAAAAGTCAGCTTTTTTTAGCTGACTTTTTTATTCAACATCAAAATATACAAGATCATCAAATGTCTGTCTTCGAATAACCAATCTTGATTTTCCCTGGTAAGTAAAAACAACTGCTGGTTTTGGAATTTGATTATAATTTGAAGACATTGAGTAATGGTAAGCTCCTGTTGAGAAAGTAGCTAGAATATCACCTGGTTGAGGGTCCTGCAGCATAATATCTTTAATCAGAATATCTCCTGATTCGCAGTTTTTCCCAGCAACCGTTACAAGACGATCAGGTTCCTGGCCTGCCTTATTAGCTATAATGGCATCATATTTAGCCTGATATAATGATGAACGAATATTATCCGTCATACCACCATCAACACTGATATAATCTCTGATATCAGGAATGTTTTTATATGATCCAACCGTATAAAGAGTGATTCCTGCATTACCAACACAGTAACGACCTGGTTCAACAAGAACTTTAGGTCTTTTCAGATTTCTTTTCGCAAATCCTTTTTCAATAATATCCATAATGGTTGAAACAACATAGTCGAATTCCAATGGTTTATCTGATTTGGTATATTGAATACCAAAACCACCACCTGCATTCAATTGATTAATTACGATACCAAAAATATCATAAATTTCATAAGAAATATCTACAAATTTATTCATTGCCAGAATATATGCCTGAATATCTTCAATTTGACTACCAACATGACAATGAATACCATCAAAATCAATATGTGACGCATCAATCACTTTTTTGATGGCTTTTAAATATGTATTATCATGACTCGAAAAACCAAATTTTGTATCTTTGGCACCAACACGAATATAATCATGCCCCCCAGCATAAACACCTGGTGTGATTCTAACCAATCCTTTAACCTGAACATTCAGTTTTGTCGCAATTTCTTCAATCAATTCAATTTCATAGAAATTATCGATAACAAAATGAATAACTCCGTTTTTTAAAGCATATTCTATTTCTGAAGGTAGTTTATTGTTACCATGGAAATAGATTTTTTCTGGATCAAATCCTGCTTTTAAGGCGATAGATATTTCACCGGCACTGACACAGTCAATGCCAACTCCATATTCTTTAGCAATCTTATAGATTGCAATACATGAAAATGATTTTGATGCAAATAAAGGCAATGCATTTTCATACTTATCAATCATTTTTGTTTTTAAAGTATTAAACTGTTTTCTGATATGTCCTTCAGACATGACATATAATGGTGATCCGTATTCTTTAACAAGATCAGTAGCTTTCACATCATCTATGTATAAATCATTACCTTTGATTGTTGCAAACTCTGTCTGTAAAACCATAATTTCCCCCTAGTAAAGTGTTTTTAACGTAAATAATCCACATTCTTTATCAGCCAATGCTTTCGCGGCAGCTAAAGCTCCTTGAACAAATACATCTTTAGATAAGGCTGTATGCTTAATTTCAATAACTTCATCGAGACCGGCAAAAATAATTTCATGTTCACCAAAGATTGTTCCACCTCTAATGGCTTGGATACCAATCTGTTCATGTTTTCTTTTTTCATGTAAAGAACTTCTGTCATAAACTGGTTCTGTTTCCTGAATTTCTTCTTCCATAACTTCATAAAGCAGTTTGGCCGTTCCTGAAGGTGCATCAATTTTCTGATTATGATGTTTTTCGAGAATCTCAATATCATAGCCATTATCATAAAATTCTTTAGCTATCTGTCTTAAAATTTTTGTAACCATCTGCACTCCAAAGCTTGTATTATAAGATTGAAAAATAGCTATCTCTTTCGCTGCTTCTTCAATTTTTTGAAGCTGTTCTTCTTGATATCCAGTTGTCGCAATCACTAGTTTTGTTTTATTTTTTAAAGCATAAGCCAGAATATCATCAAGGTTATTCGGATGTGAAAAATCAATGATCACATCCGCTTTATCTTCAACTTCCGTTAAACGATGATACATATTTTCAGGTGCTTTTTCATCAAATTCATAAGAAACGATTCCAATCAGATCAAACAGATCACTTTTTCTTAACTGATGAGCAACCTTTTTTCCCATTAATCCATATCCATATAATATAACTTTCATCTTAATACCCCATTTTTTCAAATTTATCCATTGCTGCAAATAAAGCATCCTTATTTTTCTGCGTTGTTGAAATAAGTGGCATTCTTACCTGTTCACCACAAACACCCATTTTTGCTAAGGCTGCCTTAGGCATGATAGGGTTAACATCAATAAACAGTAAACGTGAAATTGGATCTAACTGATAAGCCAGTTTTTTTGCTTCTTCCATATGTCCTTTTAAGATCAATTGAGTCAGTTTTTCCACAGCTTGAGGATAAATATTAGATGTAACAGAAATGACTCCTTTTCCACCAGCAGCCATAAATGGCAGCACATTATCATCACATCCTGAATACATATCAAAATCCAGATCTGCTGTTTTTGCCATGACTTCCATGGCATAACTGATATTATTGGTTGCATCTTTCATTGCCTGAATATTTTTGTGTTTTGCCAGTTCAACAACTGTATCTACGGCAATATTCATACCTGTTCTTCCTGGTACATTATATAAAATAACAGGAATATCTACCGAATCAGCAATCATTGTATAATGCTGAATCAGTCCTCTTTGTGATGTTTTATTATAATAAGGTGTAACGACCAGGATTGCATCTGCACCTTTTTCATTGGCGTATTTTGCTTTTTTCAAAGCCGTTGCCGTATCATTAGATCCTGCTCCACAGATAACCTTGATACCTGTTCCTTTTGCCATT
>CASETM010000027.1 GCA_949290865.1 uncultured Bacillota bacterium | reverse complement strand
TGTGTCTTTCATTAGACATCCTCCTTTGATTTTATATTCAGCTGCCAGGCTAAATATATCTTATCATTGGAGGTTTTTATTCACAACGCTTAAGCTAAAATCTTACCACGCGCATAGCACGTGGTATTCACTTCGTTAATAAAAGGCGTCTATTCTGACGCCCACTTACTGATAAGATTTTCACCATTTGTTTCAATGATTTCTTTATATTTATAATATGACTGTTTGATCTTTCTTTCCAATGTTCCACTACCATCATTAAATCTGTCAACATATACAAAACCATAGCGTTTTCTCATTTCTCCTGTTCCGGCAGAAACGATATCGATTGGTCCCCAGTATAAATATCCCATGACATCAACACCGTCAAGGATCGCTTCATGAATATATTTCAAATGATCTTCAACATATTCCATACGGAAATCATCTTCAATCGTTCCATCTTCGTTAAGATTTTCATCCAAACCAATACCATTTTCAACAATAAATAAAGGTAAATGATAACGGTCATAATATGTATTTAAGACATAACGGATTCCTTTGGGATCAATTGGCCAGCACCATGGTTCAGGAGAGCATCCAGTCAGATATGGATTTTCTTTACCAATCAGACCGCCTGTATCACTGCTGTTGGTTACCCCTTTTTCAAATGTAGAAGAACGATAGTAAGAAAATGATAAAAAGTCAACAGTATAGTCTTTAATCAGCTGTAATCCTTCTGCGCTCATTTCAGGTTCACAGTCATGTTCTTTCCACACACGTTTTACATATCCGGGAATGATTCCTAAACAGTTTGGATCAGTAAAATAGAAATTCGCAAATCGTTGTGCTGTTAAAGCTCCCATGACGTTATCAGGATCACAGTTATATGGATAAGTTGCGACAGATGATGCCGTCATCATGCTGCCAACCTTGGCATCCTTATCAATGCTTCTCGCCAGTTTCACGGTTTCCGCATTGGCTACCAGCAAGTTATAATAACCTTGCCATTTATCTTTTTCGGTTGTCGATCCAATAGGATCACTTGGATCTTTAGGATCATCAATCGTTAAAATTGATCCAGCAACAAATGGATTTTTCAGCAGATTATTGACTTCATTAAATGTCAGCCAGTATTTGACTTTTCCTTTATAGCGTTCGAATAAAGTTCTAGCATAACGTTTCCAGAATTCAATCAGTTTAGGATTAGACCATCCACCATACTCTGTTAATAGATGTAATGGTGTTTCATAATGAGACATGGTAATAACTGGTTCCATTCCCAACTCCAGCATCGTATCGATCATATCATCATAAAATTTTAATCCTGCTTCATTCGGTTCGATTTCATCTCCATTAGGAAAGATTCTTCCCCAGGCAATTGACGTTCTAAAACAGTTGAACCCCATTCCTTTCATTAATTTCAGATCATCTTTATAGCGATGATAGAAATCAATTCCATCATGACTTAGATAGGCTTTTCCTTCCTGTAAAGCCATTTCATATTTTCTGGTTTTTTCATTCCATTTGATATCAGGATATTTTGATCCAATCCCTATCATAACATCCGTGACATTAGGCTGTTTTCCATCAGTCAGCCATTCTCCTTCACATTGATTGGCAGCGACAGCGCCACCCCATAAAAAGTTCTTTGGAAAACTCATTTCTATTCCTCCTTTAAAGCTTTTCCATTTGATTTATATATTTGTGAAATCCATTCAAAAGATTTCTTTTTATATCGATCCTTAGTACCATGACCTTTATCATCCATATCAACATAAACAAAGCCATAACGTTTCTTCATTTCTCCAGTAGACATGGAAACAAGATCAATTGGTGCCCACATTGTATAGCCTAAAAGTTCCACTCCATCTTCATAAATCGCATCATGCATATTTTTAAAATGATCCTTTAAATAACTGATACGATAATCATCATTAACCGTTCCATTTGCAAACGTATCAATTTCTCCTAAACCATTTTCAACAACCATGACCGGTTTATCATAACGGTCATAAAGTTCATTAAGGACATACCTTAATCCTTTTGGATCTAGAGGCCATCCCCATGGTGTAGCTTCCAGGTATGGATTGGTATCCATACATAGACCAATTGCTGAAATTTTGCTGTCTTTATTGACTGTTGTTGAACGATAATAAGAAAATCCACAGAAATCCAATGGATAGTCCCTTAACATCTGTTCATCATCTTTTTCCATCTTCAAAGTAACATGCAAACGTTCAAGCATCTTTTTAGCCCAGTTTGGGTATTTTCCTTTCAGCATGACATCACTGTAATAGTATGTTAGTCGTCTGACATTGACCTGTGCCAGCATATCATCCGGTTTGCATGTCAATGGATATAAAGCAGACATAGCATACATATTTCCTACCATGCACCCTGGCATCATTTCATGAGCCATTTTAACCGCATAGGCACTAGCTACAAAAATGTGATGCATTGCCTGATAATGCTGCTGCGGTTGTGTACTGTGAACTCCGATCTGTGCATAACCTTTATTGACATTTAACTCATTGAATGTCAGCCAGTATTTCACTCTCGCTCCATATCTTTTAAAACAGGCATGACACAGTTTCAAATAAGCATCGATCGTTTTTCGCGATGACCAGCCATCATAATGATCGGCCAGATAAGCTGGCAGCTGATCATGACAGATCGTGATCAACGGTTCAATATGATATTTTTCTAATTCATCAATAACATTTTCATAAAACTGCAGTCCTTCTTCATTTGGTTCTTCTTCCATTCCTGTCGGAAAGATTCTTGTCCAGCAGATTGAAAAACGATAAATATTAAATCCCATTTCTGCCATCAGGGCGATATCTTCTTTATAGCGATGATAGAAATCAACTGCCTGATGTGCTGGATAATACTGCTCTGGATCTAAATAGCCTATTGCTCCTGAAGGCATTTCTCCTTTAAAATCACATGATCCTATTGTTCCATCGGGCATTTTATAAGTAACCTGACGAGGACGGGTATGGGAACCATCGGTCACAAAGTCGGTCGTTGCTAATCCTCTTTTTCCTAAGCCAAAACCACCTTCATACTGACTGTCAGCTGATGCTCCTCCCCATAAAAAATGATCTGGAAATGTGTAATCTTTCATATTATTCTCCTTTTTTCTTTCTTTTATTATAAAAGCTTTTACTTCTTTTTTTGTCTGTTTTTTCAAAAAATGAAATTGGAAATAAAAAAGATCCAGCTTAAACTGAATCTTACTCATATAATTGAAACGCCAGATAATAAACCATTGAATCGAACATATGGGTATTAAATCCATAAGCAATACAGTCGTCATATTCGCCATCCCAGTCATTATTCAGCTGTTCTAAAATTTCTTTTGTCTGTTTTTCATCACCCTGGAAAGTGACATAAAATTCAACCGCCTGAGCAGCCATTGATGATTCTTTACAGGGTGAAATAGAAAAATCATGATTGATCTGTAAGAGCTTATCTTTGATTCGCAGATAATCTTCTTCTTTTTCACTTTCTATGACAACATACAATGTTCCTAACATATCTCTACCTCTTTATTTATTTTTATCCGTATCTTTTTATAATATATCCATTAGTTGGATCATTAGGATCATACTGAATATGAACCTGACATCCTTCGTGAACTTCAAGGGGATAACGATATCTTTTCCCAATGGAGATGCCTTTCCATTTTACTTTATCAATGCGTGGAGAAATTTCATCAACAAACCATACATCATCCATATTATCAACTTTTACTTTAACAGTCATCACACCATTCGTTTCATTTTTCTGCACGTCTGTAATCGTTCCTATACCCTTTTTAATACAGTGAATGCGTTTCTGTCGTTTTTTTCGCTCTTGCTTTTTTTCATAATTAATGACTCCGGATGCCAAGACCAGCAGTATTGCAAAAATACCAAAAATCATCGCCAACAGCCAAAAAACAAATAACCAGATCATATTGATTCCCCTTGTTCTTTATTTACATTATTATTCTCTATCTTCTTAATGTTTATTCTATAACAAATATATAATAATACAGCTGCCCCAATCCACGCAAGTACTTCCGCCATATAGATTCCATAGACTCCTATCAGATGTGGTAAAAGTAAAGCAGCAGAAACTCTCATGATCAGCTCTACAATACCCGAAATCATAGGGATGACAGTATTTTCCATTCCCTGCAGAGCACTACGGTATGAATAAAGAATATATAGTACCGGTAAATGTAATGCCATCACCAAAAGATAATCATAGGCATATCTTAAAACGATTCGTGTCTGCTGCGGAGTCGCCGAAATAAACAGCAGCAAAACCTGTCTGCCAAAAACAATGATCAGTACCAGGATCACCACTGAAATGAAAACGGATAAAAGATTGGCCTGAAAAACTCCCTGTTTCATGCGCTGAAACTGTTTTGCACCAAAATTTTGCGAAGTGAATGTCGTAATTGCATAGCCAAAAGATATCGAAACAACTTCCAGGATCCCATAGAATTTGTTGGTTGCTGTATATCCGGCAATAAACAAAAAGCCAAACCCATTGACAATACGCTGCAGGATGATACCACCAAAGGCAATAATCATATTCTGAAAAGCCAGTGGCATTCCCAGTTTTAACAGTTTTTTCAGTAAATCAGGATCTATTGTAAAGCTTTGTTTTGTAAAGTTGAAAGGCAATTCTCCTAACAGCCGGAAAAAACAGTAGCCAGCCGCAAACAGCTGCGACAGCAAGGTTGCTACTGCTGCTCCCATGATCCCCGTATGCAGTACACAGACTGCAATCAGATCCATGATGATATTCATGATTGCAGCAATAACCATAGCCTGAAGTGGTGTTTTACTATCACCAATAGCTCTTAATATACTGGAAAAACAATTATAAAAAATGACAATTAGTGATCCACTAGCCATAATCCTTAAATATAGGATCGAACCCTTTATGGTATTTTCTGGTGTATTTAGAAGTTGCAGCAAAGGAACAACAGTTAAATGAGCAATGATAGTCACTATAATACCAATAATCAGACACGCAAAAAAAGACATCATGATTGCATGCTCCATGTCTTTTTGATCATTTGCTCCCAGGCAGTTAGAAACACGAATAGAAAACCCCTGGGTAAAACCCATCAATAATCCTAGTATCGCCCAGTTGATCCAGTCTGCACCACCAATCGAAGCCAGCGCATCAACACCAACAAACTGACCAACAATCATGGTATCGACCATCGTATACATCTGCTGCAGCAGATTCCCGAACATTAAAGGTAATGCAAAGAAAAAAATCAGTTTTAACGGTTTTCCGGTCGTCATATTTTTCATAGCATCACCTCTTCACATGTCATTATCAAGGTGTTTAAAAAAATAGTCAAGTCCTGATTGAAAAGCGAATGAATAATAAATGTGTATTTTATTTTTATTTTTTTTATTTTACGCTATAATAGAGTAAGGTTAAAGGAGTGAATTTTATGGCAGATTGTAATCACAATTGCAGTGAATGTAATCAAGATTGTAGTGAAAGAAGTTTTTTAGCACCAATGAATAAACATTCTCATATCAAGAAAGTGATTGGTGTTGTCAGTGGTAAAGGTGGCGTTGGTAAATCCTCTATAACTGCCCTGCTGGCATTATTAAAACAACGAGAAGGAAAAAAAGTCGCTGTATTAGATGGTGATATTACCGGTCCTTCAATTGGACGTTTATTCGGTGTAGAAAATATGCAGCTGATGTCTAACGGTGAAGAAATCGTTCCTGTTGAAAGTCAGGCGGGAACAAAGATCATTTCAGCAAATCTTCTGTTAGAAACAAGTGATACCCCTGTTATCTGGCGTGGTCCAGTTCTGGCTGGTGTCATTAAACAGTTCTGGAGCGATGTCGTGTGGGGAGATATCGATTATATGTTTGTTGATATGCCACCAGGTACTGGTGATGTTCCACTGACAGTTTTCCAGTCCTTACCATTAGATGGCATCATTGTTGTCACTAGTCCTCAGGAACTCGTAGGAATGATTGTTGGCAAAGCTGTCAATATGGCTAAACAGATGAATATTCCAATTATTGGTATCGTTGAAAACATGTCTTATGTCAGATGCCCAGACTGCGACAAAAAGATCTATGTTTTCGGTAAAAGTCACAGTGAAGAAACCGCAGCAATCTATGATCTGGATTTATTGGGACAGTTGCCTTTGGACAGTGAACTGACACAATTATCTGATATGGGTAAAATTGAAGACTTCCATGCCCAATGGCTGGATGATTTCAGCGAAAAAATCAAAAATATATAAAAAGAACATATGAAAATGATACATATCACAATTGATATGTATCATCATTCATATGTTTTTATTTGACTCTTTGATGGCACTGCGGACAGATTTCTTCACCATTGAGATGACAGCCACAATGTGGACAGAATCTGATGTCATCATCCTGATGATGCAATGATGACAGATTATCCTGTACAGTTTCTTTTTTCATTTTATTTTTCTTTTTATTTTTAACAGCTAGTCCCACAATAAGAAGAACCACGATGATTGCTACGCCAATACCAATATACAGCATCGTATTATCATTTGTAGATTGCGTTAAATCTGCTTCAATTTCGATGTAATCAATATTATTTTCATTAATCATATCTAAAAGATCGATCGTAACAGTATTTCCCTCAACTTTACCGACATTCGCAGTTACTTTCCCTGGCATTTCAATAATCAGATTCATTTCCACACCAGCATTTTTCAATGTTTCCACAGAGTAACCGCTCCCTGCCAGATCACTGAATCCCTGTTCATTGATTTCCTTATTCAGTTCATTCATTGGTATTTTCATTTTAATGACTTGTCCATCTTTCGTTAACACATCCTGTGCATCCATGTTATACAGTTCATCACTGGTCATCGACAGGCCAGCCCATGTTTCACCATCAATCGTTTCTTCAATTTCCTCTATTTGATAATCTTCATTATCTTTCTGCATGGATTTTTTCATTGAACTGATAGCTTCTTCTTTTGTCATCCCCATTGTTTTTAAAAAGGATTCCTGAAAAAGCATATCAACCTTACCAGTCATTGTAAGATCTTCAGAAACCGTGATTTTCATATTCATTTTCATACATCCTGTTAAGATCACAACGAATGAAAGCAAAAGCAGCATTTTGATGATTTTTTTCATAATATCTCATCCTCCTTAAATTTATTTTACTAATAAACATATCAAAGAAACAAGAGTTTTGTTATAATGAAATCAAACAGGAGGTAATTTTATGAATGAAAAAACAATGCAGAAATTGAGCTATGGTTTATTTGTCTTAACATCAAATGATGGTAAAAAAGATAATGGCTGTATCATCAATACCGCAATGCAGCTAACATCTCAGCCAAACAGAATCGCAATTGCTGTTAATAAAGCCAACTATACTCATGATATCATCTTGCAGACAAAAAAATTCAATATTTCTATTTTAAGTGAAGAAGCTGACTTTTCATTATTCCAGAGATTCGGATTTCAGTCAGGAAGAACTGTTGATAAGTTTGCTGAATTCCATGATTATAAAAAAGTCTATAATGATCTTCCCGTGATTACCAAAGGCGCTAACAGCTATATTTCTGCCTGGGTGGAACAAATCGTAGACATTGGAACTCATTCTTTATTTATCGGTACTGTTACCGATATGGATATACTTAATGATGTTCCTTCTGCAACCTATGCCTATTATCATCAGCATATCAAGCCCCAGCCACAAAAAACGGAAACGAAAAAAACAGGATGGCGCTGTAAGATCTGTGGCTTTATCTATGAAGGTGATATCCTACCAGATGATTATATTTGTCCTATATGTAAACATCCTGCCAGTGATTTTGAAAAACTATAAAAAAAGCACATTGGGAATTGCAGACTCAATTCCTATGTGCTTTTTAATTTAACTGTCCATTATTTCTATTATTAAATTCCTGAACGGCGTCATTGATTGCCTGATTCAAAAACTGACTGAACTCTTCTTTATCTTCAGGATTGGCCAACTGAACCGGCATATTCAAAACCCCGACATGAATATTATCATCTGACATGAGACGATCTAATCCGCCAGCCTGATTCATAAACTGCGCGGCAGCCTTCATTGTTTTACAATGTGCCATTGTTGCATAATAGACATAATCTTCCAATGTATCAATATCTCCTGCTTCTGTAAACTGCTGAAGCTGATCTTCCAACATTTCAATTTCATCATCATCAAATTCTATAACTAACTGTCTCATGATTAACCTCCATCGATTATTTTCGCTAATATCATAACATAATTTGAAAAGAAATCTATATATAAACAATAAAAGATAGCTTTATGCTATCTTTTTTGATGAACAAGATCCCAAGCAATTATAAATTTCATGTCATTCAATAAAAATGGTATATTCGGAGGTGACAATCATTCTTTTCATGTTCATACATATAAAAAGCTGATTTTCTCTTTACATTATCAGTATAGCATACACTAAAAATTTAAAAAATAGTAATTTGTCTATACATAAAAGAATAAAAATCTAAAAATTTCCTATTTTTACTGGAAATATGCATTAATTCGCTGCTTTGAAAGATGTTCACCAATAACAATGATGATATCCTGTCCATCATCGATCTTTCTTATATCTATGTCATTTGGCACCGCATTGATTTCAAACCATTCCCCATCTTCCGTAACAAACCCTTTAACGCGATAAACAGATCCGCATTCAGGATCCTTCATCACAGCTGTCAGTATTTTTCTGACCTGCTCTCTATTTAAGGACTGATTCATAAGATAAACCGTCTGATACAGCTCTTCCTGTATTCCTCTGACTTTTGGCAAACTCACCGTTTTATAGCCACAATGAACAAGCTGTTCAAATTCTTCATCGGTCAAAGTATCCCAGTTTTGATAAATAATATCATCCTCCTGGCATTCCTGACCATACGATCTTAAAAAACGCTGCAGTTTAGCAATCATTTCCTCTCTATTGTCATCATGATCAACTTTACTGACAACAATTCTGCCCGCTGATAAAAGTTGTTCAGCCAGCATCTGTGCAGACTGTGAAGATAACGCTGTTTTCATTTCCTTTTCCGCAATTGCAATAACACTTCCCGGTTCATACCACTGATTAATGGGGTCATCGTGAATGCAGTCAAAAAAATCTTCGATATCGAATAATCCCGATGGTTCTATCAGGACGCGTTCAATCCCCTGCATCTTCAAGGCAATCAGTTTTGTTTTCAAACGGCGTCGATAGCTTTCTTTATCACAGCCCCCAGCAATCATTTCAATTTGGCATTGACTGACAGGCAATTCCTGCAAAAGCATCATATCGACGTTGACAGCACCAAAATCATTAACAATAATACCAATTTTCATCTTTTGCGTAATTAAATACTTGGCATAGCACCGCATGAATGTTGTTTTTCCTGAACCGAGAAATCCAGTAATCAGATCTACCTTAATCATGAGCGTCTTCCTTTTTTATTTCATTTTCATTAATGATCCCAAAATAAATCAGTGCTTTCATGATTCCGTCATGATCAACTTCATCCGTGATATATGTTGCTTTATCCTGCAGTTCTTTGACCCCGTTTTTCATGGCAATACGATGACTGACTTCTCTAAACATGGCCTGATCATTATATCCATCACCAAAGGCATAGGCATATTCTGGAGCAATAGAAAAATGCTGCAGGATAAAAGCAATCGCATTGCCTTTATCATAGCCATTTGTTGAACAGTCGCAGTGACCACAGCCATGATGGTCATTAATGACCAGTTCTTTTTGAAAAGCAACGATCATTTCATCACGTTTATGAATATCTCGATAGAATAAATCAAAAGTATAGACTGGCAATTTTTCGTCATATTCTGCAATATGGTTTGAGCCATATTCTTTTTTCATCGCAACGATTTCGTCATCAGTAAGATCATAGCTCATTGATACATCATCACTGACCAGCAAAGCTCCCAGATGCAGCTGTTTAAACCTCTGCAGATACCATTTCAGCTTTTCTGGCTGAAAAGCTTCACCATGTAGTTTATGATCATTAAAGAGAATATATCGACCATTGCAGCAAATATAGCCACTGACTAGGTCACCAAACATCTTTTTCGCATAAAATGGAGCACGTCCAGTACAAATAAATGTCATATATCCTGATTCTTTAAGTTGATGCAAGGCTTTTATATTATTTTCAGGGATATAATGATTGACTGCTAATGTTCCATCAATATCAAAAAAAAACACTTTTTTCATAAGCTTTTCCTCCTGCTTATAGCTACAATTATAAATTTCAGGCATCAATAAAGGTTTTGATATGTTTCTTTGATTCTTCAACAATTTCGTGATATGTTTCGTCCTGCAGACGCTTATTGAGCTGTTCCATATGTAAATCAATTTCATTAAGCGTTTCAGAAACTTTGACCAGTTGATTCTGAATGTAATCTTTCTGTGATGCCGGAATATTCTTTTTGTATCTTAGCTTATGTTCCTGGCTCGCCCACAGATCCATTGCTAAAGTTCTCAGCTGAACTTCTACTTTCATCATTCTTTTTTCTTCAGCTAAAAATATAGGAATTTCAATAATCAGATGAAGACTGCGATAACCACTTTCTTTAGGATGTTTAATATAATCTTTAATTTCTAACAAATGAATATCATCCTGATTTAAAAAGCAATCAGCTATCAAATAAACATCTTCCACAAAAGAACAGATGACTCTTACTCCCGCAATATCATGTATTTCTCTTTCAATTGTCTCAATATTCATTGGCAGATTCTTTTTCTTTAATTTTTTAATAATTCCGTTAACTGACTTTTCTCGCGTTTTGATCGTTTCAATGGGGTTCTTATCATACCTTAATGAAAACTGCTCATTTAAAACTTTAAATTTAGTTTCAACTTCCATGATTGCACAGCGATAATATGACATTAATGTTTCCATCGGTAATATATTTTTTGATAACATATCTAGTTTTTCTTCCTTAAAAAAACTTTCTTTTATCATTTGTTTATTATCCATATTATTCCTCATTTCTCATGCTTTATTATATTTTATCAAAATGAATTGAATATGAAAATACAGAAAAAGTATCATATAAATTCTGAAATGAACTCCCATTATTTGTTATCCAAATAATGAAGGTTCATTTTTATTATGGCAAAACTCACAAGAGAACAAAAAAAGAATTATATAAAAAACGAAAATAAAAAGAAACTGTATCGTATTTATCTAAAGAATATCAAATAAAATCTAGCGAGATTAATTATTTAGTTAGATTAATAGATAGACATGAATTTGATATTTTAAGATCTGACAAAAACAATTTTTATTCACCAGAATTAAAATTAGAAATCATTAATAAAATCCTTATTGACGGTCAATCATCAACAAGTACAGCTATTGAATTTGGTTTGACTAGTAATGAATTATTAAATAACTGGATTATCTTGTACAAAGAGAATGGTAGACTATCTACTATGAACAAAGAAAATCAATTCAATGAAAAATATGAAGATATGTCACCTGAAGGAAAAATAAACAATCGAAGAAAAAGTAACGATTGTATGTGACCTGCAGCTTAAATATCCATTAAAGATTCTTCTTAAAATATCAGGATTAAAACGTTCAACTTATTACTACACATTATCAAAGACTAAAAAGGATATGAAAAATGATAAAATAATGAATATTATCATCTAGTAGACGAAGAAAAACATAAGACATATTATGAGAGAAACTTCAACACAACAGGCTGCAATGAAATATGGTCTACAGATGTATCAGAATTTCATATAGCAGCAGGCAAGCTTTATCTATCTCCGATATTAGATTTGCTTAATCAAGCCTTAGATAAATATGATAATTTAGAAGGATTGAAATTTCATAGCGTTCAGTGCTGGCAATATCAGATGCAGACATATCATGGAATGCTTGAAGGAAAAAGAATTCAACAATCGATGTCAAGGAAAGGGAACTGTTTAGATAATTCACCAATGGAGAATTTTTTCGGAAGGATGAAGAATGAAATGTTTTATAGGTATGAATATAGTTTTGAAACATTAGAAGATTTAAAGACTATAATGGAAGATTATATTGGTTATTATAATACACAAAGAATAACTGTAAAACTAAAAGGACTAACTCCTGTTCAATACAGGAATCAATCCTTAATGACTGCTTGAAAATTAAATTTAAATTAGTGTCCAATAAATTGGGTTCACTTCATCCATTATATGATACTTTTTTCATTAATCAATTGGTGCCTGATAAAAGCCACCAAAGAAATTTTCTGTCTTTAAAACATTGATGATAACATGTGGATCTGTTTTTCTTAAAAGATCAACTATATCCTGTACTTCATAACTTGAAACAACAGTGTGCAGCAAAGCCATTTCTTTATGACTGTATCCACCAACTGCATTGATTTTTGACATCCCATGACGGAAATTCTTGATATATATGTCAATAATTTCATCAGGACAAGCTGTTGTAATCTGCAAAGTAACACGTTCATAACGATGATAGAATGAATCAATTGTTTTTGTAGAAATAAACTGAAATAAAATTGAATATCCTGCATATTCCCAACCAAACATTGTTCCGAATATCATCAAGATTGTTGTATTGAACAGAAAAACATAACCCCAGATTGACTTTCCTTTTCGGTTTGAAACATATAATGCTATAAAATCAGTTCCTCCTGTCGATGCATTTCCTTTTAAAGCAATCACAGTCAAAATCCCATAGGCAAATCCACCAAAAGCGATATTGAGTAATACATCATCAAAAATAGGCGGAAAATCTATAATTTTAAGAAAAAAGCTGGCCAGAAAAACTTCAACAAGTGAAAAGAACGTAAATCGCGGACTGATACTTTTATAACAGAGAATTGCTACAGGAACATTCAATAAAATCATTCCTAGAGAAGTAGAGAAAGAAAAATTAAAGTAAGTTGATGTAATCTTTTCTACCAGGATAGCAACTCCAGTAAAACCACTTGATAAAAGATTAGCAGGTCTGATAAATACCTGTATAACATACGCCTGTAAAAAAGCTGCAGTTATAACACAAATAAATGTAATTAAAAATCTTATTTTTTTATTTTTTCTTAATTCATGAAGTTTCATATACTATTCACTAACTGTTTAACCAATTCCTGACTAACCACATCATAATCATTTTCATGTGGTGTTTCTGCATAACTGTAGGAAACGTCTTTGCCTGTTGTTGTTGGATCATTGATCCAGTCTTTGCAGGAACTGTGAACCTGATAGATTCCTGTTTTATCCATCATTTCTTTAGCATTTCCTGCATTCATCCCAGATCCTGCCAAAATCTGAATCCTGTCTCCATATTTTTCCTGCAGATCTTTAATCAGTTCGATTCCATCCATCGCCTTCGCTTTTAATCCACTGGTTAATACTCTGTCAATACCTAAATCTATCAACGTTTCGATACTGTGATATGGATCACTGACACAGTCGAAAGCACGATGAAAGACTGCCTCACCATGATACTCTTTAATAATTGACAAAATCTGCTGCGTCTGATTGATATCAATATTACCATCAGCATCTAAACAGCCAAAAGCAATTCCATCAGCTCCATTTTGCATCAATAAACGACAATCTTCTTTCATCGTTTCAAAATCTTCTGGTAAATAATGGAAACCTGCTCCTCTGGTTCGAATCATACAGATAACTTTTAAATCTGTATTCTTTTTTGTGAGTTTTAATGAACCAACAGATGGTGTCAAACCACCCAAATGCAAACCACTATTCAGTTCAATTCTTTTTGCCCCGCCACGATAAGCCTGCAAAGCATCATAATAACTGCCACAACATATTTCGATAATTCTTTCCATCATTATTCTCCTTTCGTCAGATAATAAAGAGCAAGTGCATAGATCTTTGCATTTGCCTGCAGATCATCAATTTTCATCCATTCATTTGGCAAATGTCCAATTCCTTTCTGACCAGGAAAACTTGGTCCAAAAGGAACAATATGAGGCATGAGTTTAGCGTATGTTCCTCCTGTTGTTGTTACTGGCGTTCCATCTAGCTGCGTAACCTTTGTATAGGCTTTTTGCATTTGACGTACCATAAAACAATCTTTTTCAAATTTGACTGGCAGATAGTGACTGACCACTTCAACTGTCATACCTGTTCTCTCTTTAATACCATGCAATGCTTTTTCAATGTCCATCCCTGCTGGATAGCTTAAGGCAAAAGAGAAAATATGGTAACCTTCTTTATACTGGAAGTGAAAGTTTCTAATTTCACTCATCCCAAATTCTTCATCTTTATAATCTAGACCTAATGTTTCTCCATTGTTTTTTTTGTTCATGAAATAAGTGTTGACCATCTCATAAAAAGCATTAATATCCGGACTCTTAATTTCTATAACAATTCGGCCACGCTCCCCATAAACAACCGGAAATTTACAGTCAGGTGTAAAGCCCATGACTGGTGGTTTTTCTCTTTGCAGATAATATTTCAGATCTTCAAAACCACTTTCTTCATCACAGCCAAAAATTATACGAATTGGTCTGTTAATTTTAATACCCAGTTCTTTAAGTGCATATGCAGCATATAGACAAGTCATGATTGGGCCTTTATTATCAAGAATTCCTCGTGAATAAATATAACCATTTTCTTCATGCGCACTGAATGGCGGGTATTTCCACCCTTCACCTACAGGAACAACATCAAGATGACCGATTGCACAGACATAATCATCACCTTCGCTCCATTGAGCGTACCCAATATAGTTATCAATATTCTTTGTCTGAAAACCTAGCTGCTGAGCAATTTTTAACGTTTCTTCTAAAGCGTTTTTAACACCCTGACCAAAAGGTGCATCTGCTGTTGCTGGTGTTTCTACACTGTCAATCTGGACGATCTTTTTGATATCTGCAATCATCTGTGATGACAGTTCATCAATTTTATTAAGTATCAATTCATCCATATTATTTTTCTTCCAATGGTGCCATTCTTGTTTTCATATAATTATCAAGCCATTCCTGCGAAGCAACTTCATGAATGCATTTACCATTAACATTTTTTGTTAGATAAACAGTTGGTTCTTCATTTTCAGTAACAACCGCAAAAGAGAAACCTTCGATATTTGTAGCGACACCCCATTCACCTTTATTATTCATAGCAATTAAAGAAAGATCGCCAGCTTTTCCTCTTCTTTCTTTTAATTCTTTATCTAAAGCATTAACTGCCGTTTCACATGCAACTTGTGGATGCATACCTTCCTTCATTAAACGAACAATTTCATAAGAGATGCATCCTTTCATTAGATCTTCTCCTAATCCAGTTGCACTGGCACCACCAACTTTACTATCAACATAGAATCCTGAACCCGAAATTGGAGAATCACCAACACGTCCTTTTTTCTTCATAAACAGACCACTGGTTGATGTTGCCGCAGTCATTTTTCCATGCTGATCTAAACAAACCATTCCTACTGTATCATGTCCTGAATATGGTTTAATATCTTGTTCTCTAACTTCTTTGACACGATTGCGATAATGGATTTTTGCACGATCAGTCAACATGTTCTTTCTTTCAAAACCTTCTTTATGTGCAAATTTTTCTGCTCCTTCACCAACTAACACATTATTCACTTTTTCTTTTGACAGTCTTCTGGCAATAGAAACTGGATTGGCGAAATCTTTGATGGCTGCAACCGCACCGATGTCCAATGTGTCACCATCCATATAGGCAGCGTCAAGTTCAACTTCCATTTCTTCATTAGGTAACCCACCATACCCAACAGACTTATAATATTCAAAATCTTCAACAGCTTTAATAGCAGTTTCAATAGCATCACCAGCACTGCCATTATCTTTTAAAATATGAGAACCTTCTGTTATTCCTTCAACAGCCATTCTCCATGTAGCGATCATTCCCCACATATGTCTTTCCTCCTTTTAAAAAAACAGCAGTTTCTTAACTGCTGTTTTGATTATTTAAAACAAATATTATTTTCTAAAGCAGTTGTATCTTCATTATTCACTTTTGCTTTAGCTAAAGTACACATATTTTTTAGTGCTTCATTTAAACCAAATCCACCTTTTTTTGGTGTTTCAACAATAGCAACCTTATCTTTATACTCATTAATTGTTTCTTCATTTTCCTTAGACATTGCTGCAAATGCCTTAATATCAGTTGTCTGGTTGATATCATAAGCAACTTCAGCAGCCATTTTACCATAATCTAAATAATTAAAAGCTGGTCCACAAATAACAATATCGGGATTTAATTTTTTCACCATCGCACAAAGTTTTCTACTGACTTCGGCTTTATTTTCATTATACGTTCCTGTTCCACAGTACAGACACGCCATAATATGAGCATCAATTTCTTTTAACATTGGTTGCATCATGACAGCTGGTCCCAAGGCTTCTTTTTTCCCTGCCAAAGGTACCATCTTATCGTCTTTTGTTCCAGCACCCGCCTGAATCTGATCAAAAATCATTACAACTTTCATTATGTCACCTTATTTCTTATAAATCGTCAAAATTTAAATCATCCAATGAGAAATCATCTTCATCTTCTGTTTGATTTGCAGCATTAGCTTCTTCCTGCAAATACTGTTTATCAATCATCTTAATAAATGGCAGATAAATAAATACTCCTAGAACAAGCAGGATAGCCTGTAATACCGCTCCAGCCCAGTTCGTAGATAAGAAACCAGAAATAATAACTGGTGTTGTCCAAGGTAACTGAATACCGTTACAGTATGGTACTAATCCCATGCTCATAACCAAATAAGAAATAACGATATTAACTGTAGGTACCAATACAAATGGAATCAGAATTGTTGGATTCAATACGATTGGTAAACCAAATACGATTGGTTCATTAATACCAAAGATTCCTGGAACCAGTGATAATTTTGCCAGTTCAGTAACACGTTTAGATTTACAGAACAGAAGCATAGCAATCAATAATGATAAAGTTGATCCACATCCACCAAATGTTGCAAATAAATCCTGGAACTGTTGTGAAATAATATTAGGAATATCTTTCCCTGCCTGTAATGCCTGAGCATTTTCAGCAGCTAACGTCTGTAAAATTGGATTGAATACGGCACCAACAACAGATCCACCATTGACACCAAAGAACCAGAAGAAATGTAAGAAAATATATGCAATAACCATTGCACCTAATGTATTTCCTAAAGAAAGCAATGGTGCCTGTAAAATTTCAAAGATAAACTGGAATGCACTTCCATAAGGAGTTAAAGCAAAGATCCAGTTAACAGCAAAGAAAACAATAATAGTTACACCAGCTGGGATCAATGCTGAGAAAGACTGTTCTACAGTTGGAGGAACACCTTCTGGCATCTTGATGACCCAACCTTTAGAGTTGACCCATGCATATATATGCACTGATAAAAAGGCACACGCAATACCGATAAAAATCCCTTTAGATCCTACCCAGTCAAATGGAATACCACTAACTGATATTGTTCCTACTTTTTCCACTGTAGTACTGATCGTAAAAGGCATAACCGTAAACCAGCTGACTAACGCTGTTGCTGCCCCAAAAATTTTATCAACATTCATACGTCCAGCAAACGCATAGGCAATACCTAAAGTTGCCAATACGGCCATAATATCAAATGTTGCACTTGCAGGTTTTCCAATAAATCCTGCCCATCCCTGTTCTGCAATAAAATCAGTCCAAGCCTGAATTGGGAAGTTACCAACCAGCAAGAACAAAGATCCAATAATAAGTAATGGTGTTGAAACTAAGAAACCATCACGAATAGACATCAAGTATTTATTTCTACCGATTGCTTCTGCAAGCGGCATAAAAATGGATTCTAACTTTTTATTCATCTTTTTCCTCTCCTTTATTTTTTATTTTGCTTCATTAAACGAATTGCTGATTTAAGAACTTTTTCACCATCCATAACACCATAGGCCTGCTGGTCAATGACCTGTACTGGAATAGTTTGTCCAAATCGTGCATTAATATCATCAAATTTATACTTCACCTGTGGACCAAGAAGAATAACATCTGGATGATATTTTTCAACAATTTCATCTACTTTTCCATCTGGAAATGCTTTGACTTCAATAGGAAGCTTATGATTGTCAGCAACAGTTTGCATTTTGCTGGCTAACATACTTGTAGACATCCCCGCACTACAGAACAAATAAACTCTCTTCATAAATTTTCCTCCTTTCCCTATGTATTTTATATTATGACAAAACAAAAATTATTTTTATTTAAAATCATTTCCTAATTATTAGGAATTTATTTCAACCTGATAACTTTTGTTCCTGCCAAATAATCATGAATCATTCGTTTTTCTGGTTTAATAATCGCAATCAGAATAGATACAACCAGAATCGCCAGATAGGCGCATGCTATATAATTTGTATACGGAAAATCTATAAACATAGCAATCAACTGATGAAAATAATTACTGATCGTAAACATGACACCTTCAATGATCAAAACCCCAATACCATCTCTAATCAGCATTGTTTTTAAATTGACTTCTTCATCATTTAATTTTACGACTTTAATCGACATAAGTCTTTTTCCTATTGTCTGTCCACTTTTTGACTGAGAGTATACCAGATAATATAGCGATAAGATTAACCCAATGACAAATGCAACGCATGCATAAGGTATTGAGAGTAATCCAATATCAATGACCATCGATTTTTTTCCGGTTTCCATACTGTATAAAAGGGCAATCGGTGCCATGACCATAACACTGGTGATATACCAGTCAATGGCATATGCAAAAAATCTTTTAATATTTCCAGCACTTTTAAAATATTTCTTTTTAATTTGCTGTTTACTCATACGTCTTTTTGTTTTCATTATTTAAACTGCTCCTTTATAATTATATTGTCACATAAAACAATCTTTTTTAATATAATAATTATATGATAAAATACTATTCTTTTCATTTAATCTGTTTTCCTAACTCTTAGGAAACAAAAAAAGACGGCACAAACCATCTTTCTGCATCGTTATTTGTCTTTGTCAGTATTTTTTCTTTTCATTGCTAAAACAGCCTGCTTTAACACTTTCTCGCTGTTTAACATCCCATAATCTTCCTGATCAATCATGATTATAGGGATATCCAAATAAGCAAATTTTTCTTTTGTTTCTTTGAGCATATATCTAGCCTGTGGTCCCAGTAAAATAGCATCCGGTAGCGAATGATTTTTTAAAACCGATTCTAATTCTCTTTGAGGATAAGCAACAATTTCAATAGGAAGTTTGTGCTGATTAGCACTGTTTTGCATCATTGCCGCCAACATGCTTGTTGACATTCCATTGCTGCAAAGTAAATATATCTTTTTCATATGTTTATGTTCCTTTACTTTTTCGTAATTCTTTGAATAAAATCATGATAATTTCTACATTCTAACAATTCAGAAAATAATCCCGCTTCACCAATCGCATTACTAATCCAGTCAAAGAATATTTTTAAGATATCATGATCTTCTTCATTGATGGCCAAAAGAATGACAAGCTTGACTTTAAAAGGACCCCAGTCAATTGGATTTTTCAGTATCGCTACTGAAATCGTTGGGTGATAGACATAATCACTGAATGAATGTGGTGTCGCAAAAGAATAAACAAACGAAGTCGGTGACATTTCTTCTCTTTTAAGAACACTTTGTTTAAAGTTTTCATTCACCAGATTTCCCTCATAAAGTCTATCACACATATATTCGATGACTTCTGTTGAAGTATTTTTATCCAGATCAATATAAAAATATTCAGGATCGATCAGCTGCGATATTTTCTGATTGAACTTGCTTTGAAAACGTCTTTTTTCCAGTTTGGAAATTGCCTGAAATATCGTTGATTCATCATCACTGTTAATAAACATGCTGACTTGAATGGTCATGATATCCAGCTCATGATTTAAAGGTGTTAATGTAATCAGCAAATCAGGATTAAGTGCCAGCACTCTGGCTTCTTCAAAAATATTCAATGTATCTATAATTTCAAGTCTTTCACTAAAAATGTTTTCTATTTTTCTTTGACATAATGAAGAAAAATTTGAATCATATGGCAAAATCATGACAGCTCTTAATTTTTTATGTAAATTCAATCTTTCATATGAAGCTCCAAAATGCAAAGCAATGAAACAGATTTCAGATTCATTGATCGTAATATCATATAATTCCTGCAATGCTTTTCCAACTGCAACTCCCATTTCAAATACCAACGGATAATTCTTTTTGATATCCTGGACAAAGAGATGATCAGCTGTGACATTCTGGTTATATCTGTCAATCAACCCCTGCAGATGCATCTTCATTCCTGATACAAAATCTTCATCATTCAAAAATTCAACATTCAGCTTTTTTTCAATTGGCTGTACCAGTTCATAGATCATATCATTGATATGAATATCTTTTTCCTTGACATGGATGCGATGGGGAGAATATTCTCCACTTTTATTAGATATTAATAAAGCCAACAGACAGACTTCATCTTCATATAATTCAATATGCATAATTTCCTGAAGTCTTTCATAGAATTCCTTAGCAATCTGATATTCAACCGTCTCTTTGATTTGTGATTCATTCGCTTCTGTTTTATAAAATTTAAAATGAAGAATTCTTTCAATACTGATACCAACATGCAAGATCAGCATTGAAAACATTGTTTCTTTAATTGTATAATGGTATTTTTTTAGAATTTTAATAAGAATATCAATCGCTTGAACCAAATCAAAATCTTTATAAAATGATGCCAGATTATTGAGATTAAGAAAATTCCCCTGTATTTCCTCTGCTAGCAGTTCTTTATACAGCTGCCTTTTATCAATTTCATCACCTTTTAGATAAATATAGTTTTTCATTCTGTCCAATCGTAAAGATGGATATTTTTCCAATGCATTACGTACTCTTTTAATATCATTTTCTATTGAATAGCCACTGACATAAATATCTTCCTGTAAAAAAGTAAGATTCAATCCATCTTCATGAATCAGCAGTTGCTGCAAAATATATAAACATCTTTGTTCTGGCGTCTGGGGAATTGAAGAATTCATTTCTTTGTGAATCGATAAATATTTATCCTGACTGATCATATAACCTTTTCGCATATTGGAGATGATCATTTCATTTTCATAAAGTTTATTAATTACATCTATATCAGAGCGAATTGTACGATCCGATACGCCAACCAGCTGTGCCAGTTGTTTTCCTTTGATCCAGTTTTTATTTTCATTTAATATAGAAATAATATCTTTTTGCCGTTTATTTAACATCTTATCTGTCATCTCGCATCATCCTCATTTATTTTATTATACAACTATATTGATATGTATCGCAAACACTGATAAAGAAAAAAACTATAGTATTACTATAGCTTTTTCAGAAGCTTTTTGCAAAACAAAAACCTTATTCATAATCGCATTGTGCTGAAACATTAGCCCATTTGTCTAATTCAGCAATTTTTGCTTCCAGTGTTGCTTTAACTGCAGTCACTGCATCCTTCCCCAAAGTCAAAATTTCAGGCAGATCTCCCTTGTTTACTACATCAACAATCACTTCTCCGGCTTTATCAGGATCACCAGCTTGCATATGATCATTTTTAAAATTTCCCGGTCTGGTTTTCCCTACAGTCTTTTCATAGTCAGCTATCGGTGCTTTTGTCCCCTGCAATGAAGCATCATCATAAAATCTTGTTCGAAATGCGCCTGGCTGGACAACCATTACTTTGATTCCTAATGGTGCGACTTCCTTCATCAAACCATTCGTCAGTAATTCTAGGGCAGCTTTTGATGAAGCATAATATCCTGACCCAACTGCGCTTCTGGCTGCAGCAATCGATGTCACATTAAGTATGTATCCATAATGCTGTTCTCTCATTATCGGCAGTACAGCTTTCATCAAAGCAATCGGACCAAACAGATTTGTCTGGTAAAGTTTTTCAACTTCTTCTATTTCTCCTTCTTCGATTGCTGAACGGTATCCATAACCTGCATTATTCACCAGAACATCAATCGTTGAAAAACGCTCACAGGCAGCTTGAACAGCATTGTCAATACTTTGCTGATCACAGACATCCAAACTGACCGCTATGGCACGATCAGGATACTGTTCTACAAGATCCATCACCTTTTCTTTATTTCTTGCTGTGACAACAGCCTGATCGCCACTTTTCAATACTGCTTTAGCCAGGCCTTTTCCTATCCCGCTTGAACATCCTGTTATTAACCATGTTTTCATTTTTTTATCCTCTTTTCTCTTTGTTAATTCTATTTTATTTTTTCAACACGGAAATGTACAATACCAATAACAAATCATGCTATAATAAAAATGCATAGTGAGGTGATGCCGATGATAGAACTGAACCAGCTCATTCAACTGCTTGCAGTTGCTGAAAACAAAACTGTCTCAAAAGCAGCACAGCAGCTTCACATTTCTCAGCCGGCTTTAAGCCGTTCCCTGCAAAAATTGGAAAATGAAATAGACGTTCCTTTATTTGATCACTATAAAAACCGGATCGTTCTTAATAAAAATGGTGAACTTGCGGTAGAATACGCAAAAAAGATCATTGCTGACACCAGAGAAATGGTTGTTTCTCTCCAGAAACATCACATTTCGTTTCAAAGTATTACTGCTGCTTCATGTACACCTGCTCCACTTTGGGATATTGAACCTCTGATTAGCCAGCTTTATGGTCAAATTCAATTTCACAGTGAGATTTTATCTCAGGATCAGCTTCTCAATACCTTAAAAAACAGGGAGACGGATATAGTGATCACTCCTTTTGATCCATCAGAACCAGAGTTCATTTCTATTCCATATTTAGAGGAGGACCTTTTTCTTTCATTGCCTGAAAATCATCCTTTTGCCAAATATAAAGAAATTACTTTTCAGGAAATTGATGGTGTGACCATGCTGCTGTATTCACATATTGGATTCTGGCATGACATTCATAAAAAAGAAATGCCTCACACCAGATTTCTGTATCAGGATGAAAGATCAACTTTTAATGAAATTGTTAAGTCTTCTTCATTACCGTCTTTTACATCAAATCTGTCAATAAAACGAGAAGGCAAAACAGAAAACAGAGTCTTGATTCCTATTACCGATACATCAGCACATGTAACATTTTATCTGGTCATTTTAAAAGAAAACAAAAGCAGATTTCAAAAGCTTTTAACAGAAATAGAAAACTATTATGATTTTTAGGAGGTGAGAAGATGAATCAGATTGATAAGTTCGCAGAAATAATCAAATTATCGAAATCTATTGTCTTTTTTGGAGGTGCTGGAGTATCAACCGAAAGTGGTATTCCAGATTTTAGAAGCAAAGATGGTCTCTATAATCAACATGATATTCAGTTTGACCAGTACAGTCCTGAATATTTGTTAAGTCATAGCTGTCTCTATCACAATTCTCCTGTATTCTATGAATTTTACAGACAAAAACTAAATACAGCAGATATTCAGCCTAATCCAGCTCATTATTTCCTGACAAAGCTGGAAAAAACTGGAAAATTAAAAGCAATCATTACTCAGAACATCGATGGTTTACATCAAAAAGCAGGAAGTCAAAATGTATTAGAAATTCATGGTTCGACTTACCGCAACTACTGTGATCGTTGCGGCAAACAATACCCTTATGATTATATATTTCAATCAAAGGAAGCTGTTCCACATTGTCAGTGTGGTGGTTTGATCAGGCCAGATGTAACGCTTTATGAAGAGGCCTTGCCTCAGGAAGCAGTCTATCATTCAATTCAGGCTTTAAGACAGGCTGATCTGCTGATTATTGGTGGTACTTCACTGACTGTTTATCCAGCTGCCAGTTACATCAGAGAGTTCCATGGAAAGTACCTTGTCGTCATCAATCGAGATCCATTAAATATTCGTTTAAGAGAGAATGATCTGGAAATTAATGATTCCATTGGTCAAGTCTTTTCGCAACTTGAAAAAAGACTAGATTTATAAATTGTCATTTCTAATAATATCATTTATACTAAAATTATAAAGATAACAAGAGAGGAAAAAATATGAAAGTAATCGTTGAAGAAAATGAACAAAAAATGAGCGAAAGTGCCATGTTTATTCTTTTAGGAGCAATGATGCAGGACAAAAGAGTCAATATTTCTCTAACTTCTGGAAGATCCCCTAAAACAATGTATGACATGATGATCCCATATGTTAAAGATCAGGATAAATTTAAGGACATTCAGTATTACCTGTTTGATGAAAATCCATATACAGATAAAGAATTCGGTCCTAACTGGACAGATATGCAGAATCTGTTCTTTAAACCAGCCAATATCCCTGATGAAAGAGTTCATATCATGAACAGCGAAAATTATATGAATTATGACGAAGAAATCAGACAGGCTGGAGGAATTGATGTTATGGTCATCGGACTGGGATGGGATGGCCATTTCTGTGGTAACTGTCCAAGATGTACACCATTTGACAGCTATACCTATAAAATTCCTTTCCCAGAAAAGCAGGCAGTCAATCCAACTTATCAGGATCGTCCAACACAGCCATTTACCTTAACAATGGGACCAAAAAGTCTGATGCGTGTAAAACATCTCGTCATGATCGTTAACGGTAAAGAAAAAGCAGAAATTTTTAAAAGATTCCTGGATGAACCAATTAATCAGGATGTTCCCGCAACAATTTTAAAACTACATCCAAATTTTACAGTTATCTGTGATAAAGATGCTGCTGCTTTGATTGATTCAACAAAAAAATATTAATAGAGTAGAGGGAAACTAACAAGTTTCGCCCCTCTCGTTGCACCGTACGTACGGGTCTCGTATACGGCGCTACATTTATATGTTAAATTACAACTGTCTTAGATAGTAATCTAGGGGGTTGACCAGTCCTGGTCGATT
>CASETM010000026.1 GCA_949290865.1 uncultured Bacillota bacterium | reverse complement strand
TGCCGCCCTGTCACGGCGGAGGTCGCGGGTTCGAGTCCCGTCCAGACCGCCAATTATTGTGGTTCCGTAGCTCAGTCGGTAGAGCAGAGGACTGAAAATCCTCGTGTCGGTGGTTCGATTCCGCCCGGAACCACCATTTTTTTTATTTTCAGAAGTTTTTATGAAAATCGTTGATAGTTATCTATATATCACCGAAATCAAAAATCTGATTACTCTTTATCTTCAAGAATTAAATAGAAACCCTGGCTTTCAGAACATCGAAACCGAACTCCCAAATACAAAAAAATCTCAACTATTATCTTTGAAAAGCAATTGAGCATAATAAAGTTATTGGCTATGTCACCTACCAAAAACTTCATAAAATCTGCTGTCAAACAAAACACCTCTATGTATTACTAGATTACAGAATCATCATTTCAGACAAATCATCAAAAAAGCCATTAATAATAGTTATATAGAAACGGTACTTGATACATCAGATAATTAAAAGTAGTAATTGTACTATATAAGAAAAACGAATTTGTTGAATGAGCGCCCTATTATGATAACCCTATGTTCGATGTTATATATATGAAAAATGTATTATCAAATGGATAGTTTTTCTATATTTTCCAATTTCATCAGACTTCGACTCCTCAATCAAAATCCAATAAAAGTATATTACTGTGACAGTATTGTACCAACATTAAGATACCAATATGATTTTTTCTGCAACAAAAAAAGAAGCTTAGCTTCTAATAATAATCTCTAATAATATTGATCATATCTTCAATATATAATCTAGCATTATCAATGACCGTAGGATGGATTTCTTTTCTTTGATCAAATGTCATCTTAAACGTATACTGTTCCCGCATCAAAGGTAAATGATGATCCTGACATAACTTGATGATCTTAAGCAGCTTTTTATTATTCACATAAAAGCAGTTAACAATCGCTAGATTTTTAACCTGTGTTCTTGAAAGCGAATCAATAAAATCGATCAGTTCTTTATCAGCCAGCAATGTATTATCAAAACAGATTACCAGCAGATCACTAGGCTTTTCATTTTTATAGCCACGCAGACTTCTGGCGCTGGTTTTTGCCCATTTTGCCATTTCATAAGCAACATTTTTTATATATTTTGATTTAGGAGAATAAACGATATCTACCTTCATACTATCACCAATTTTATTTTATCTAAAAATTATGAACTAAAAATGTATTATTAAAGTTTTTTCTGTCTATAATTATATCAAAGTGATTTTCTAACTTCTATACTAATCCTTGAAAAAGATGCTATGATGATAATGGAGGTCCCCTATGAAAAAAATACAAAAAACACTCATTTTCTGCTGTCTTTCACTGCTGTTAACAGGCTGTGTCAAATATGATATCACCCTGGATTTAAGCAATGGTCAGGATGCCTTTTTGCAAAGCACGCTGCTTATTGATAAAGAAACGGCCAAGTCTTATGATCTGGACACAGACGCAATCAAAAAACAGCTGACTGCAAACAGCGATTTTTTTACTGACTGGCAGATTGACGAAACTGCAAAAACGATTGATGACATTGAATATACAGGTTTGATTTTTACCGCACCCGAAACAGTCAATGAAGATATTTCTAAACACTTTACATGTGATGAAGAAAAAGATATCACAATCTATACTCTTGATGTTAATTTCATGAAAAGCGAACTGGATCTTTCTGAACTGCAGGACTATAAAACAACCCTGAACACCTTAAAAACCAATGGCGCAACTTTTGAAATGATCATTACTATGCCTGGGACCATTACCCAGTCATCCATCGGAACCGTTTCTGACAATACTGTTACAATTGATATGTATGACTATCTTATCAATGGCCGAATTCCTGAAATAACAGTTGTCTCTACTGAAAAAACCATAGATAGTCAATTCTATTTATATTTTTCTGCAGGATTGATTATCCTCGCTGTACTTTTCTTCATTCATTTTTTAACAAAGAAAAAAAA
This sequence comes from uncultured Bacillota bacterium, assembly GCA_949290865.1. GTDB lineage: Bacteria > Bacillota_I > Bacilli_A > Erysipelotrichales > Coprobacillaceae > Faecalibacillus. Next base: position 18,962 of record CASETM010000026.1, on the reverse strand, counting down.
GAAAAAAGATATATAGGTATCTTTTTTTTATATGTCTAAAATGATAAAATGAAGGCGAAAAAAGGAGAAAACAAATGAAAAGAAATTGTATTATTGGACAATCTGGAGGACCCACAGCAGCAATTAATGCAAGTCTGGCAGGAATCATCCATCGTGCTAAGTCATCTGATGAATATGAAAATGTTTACGGAATGATCAATGGTATCATGGGATTATTAGAAGGAAGATATATGGATCTGCTCAAAGAATTTGATACCGGTGACAAAATTAACGCACTTAAACAGACACCGGCCATGTATTTAGGCTCTTGTCGTTTTAAACTGCCTACATATAAAGAAGATATTCGTACTTATGAAAAACTATTCGATATATTAACCAAACTGAACATTACAGATTTTTTCTATATCGGTGGTAACGATTCAATGGATACTGTTATGAAACTGGATGACTATGCAAAAGCGATTCATAGCGATATTCATTTTATCGGTATTCCTAAAACTATCGATAACGATCTGATGGGAACAGACCATACTCCTGGTTTTGGCTCTGCTGCCAAATATGTGGCAACATCAATACTGGAAGTCGTTCATGACAGTCTGATCTATCAGCTGGAATCGGTAACGATCATTGAAATCATGGGAAGAAATGCTGGATGGCTGACAGCTGCTGCTGCCTTAGCCAGAAATGAATACAACGTGGCCCCTGATCTCATCTACTTGCCAGAAGTCGTTTTTGATACTCAAAAATTCTTAAATGACATTCGCGAAGTCAGAAAAAAGAAACGCTGTGTCGTTGTTGCTGTATCAGAAGGTATACGCAACAGTGAAGGTCACTTTTTGGATGATGACAGTAAATACGCCAAAAAAGATGCCTTTGGACACGTTTTACACTCAGGAACAGGAAAACTGCTGGAAAGCCTTGTTTTCAAAGAATTTGGCTGCAAAGTCAGAAGTATTGAACTTAACGTTCTGCAAAGATGTGCCATGCATATCGCCAGCAAAACAGATCTGAATGAATCTTTCGTCATTGGTCAAAAAGCGATTGACTGTGCTTTACAGAATATTTCAGGTCATGTTATGGGATTCAAACGTCTTTCTGATCATCCTTATGTAATTGACTATACTTCAACAGACGTCAGAAAAATTGCGAATTACGAAAAGAAAATCCCAGTGGAATGGATCAGCCAGGAAGGAAACGACATTACTCAGGAATTATACGATTACCTTTATCCTTTGATTCAGGGTGAAATTCATATCCAGTATCAAAATGGAATCCCTGCTTATTACAGCTGTCAACATTTAGGAAAATAAAAACAGAAACGCTATATTGTTTCTGTTTTTTATAATTATAAACGAATATCCAAGGTCACAGGGCAATGATCACTACCATAAATTTCAGTTTCGATTGTACTGTCAACAATCTTATCTTTGAGACAGTCACTGACAATAAAATAGTCGATCCGCCATCCTGCATTCTTTTCTCTTGCCTTAAAACGATAAGACCACCACGAATAAACCCCTTCTTTATCAGGATAAAGATAACGATAACTGTCAATAAAACCATGATTCAGTAAAACCGTCATTTTTTCTCTTTCTTCATCTGTAAAACCAGCATTGCGTCGATTTGTTTTCGGATTTTTCAGATCAATTTCTTCATGAGCAACATTAAGATCACCGCATAGGATCACCGGTTTATCAAAGCTTTGCAGATACTTTAAAAAATCATCTTCCCATTCCATACGATAATCAAGTCTCTTTAATTCATTCTGACTGTTGGGCGTATAACACGTGATCATATAAAAATGATCATATTCTAATGCAATCAGTCGTCCTTCCTGATCATGTTTTTGAATATCCATGCCATAACGAACACTTAATGGTTTTTTCTTCGTATAAATAATCGTCCCACTATAGCCTTTCTTTTTCGCACTGTTCATATAATGATAATATCCCTCAATCGCGATATCCGCCTGACCTTCCTGCATTTTTGATTCCTGAACACAGAAAATATCCGCGTCAAGCTGCTTAAAACTTTCATAAAAACCTTTTTGAATACACGCTCTGATACCATTTACATTCCAACTGACTAATTTCATTTCTATCACCACTCAAATTCTAACTGAAAGTTTTCAACTTGACAATAGAATTGCTCATTCTTTTTCATATGAATAAATTCCTAGCAAGCGTCTATACTATTACTGGTGATAAAATGAAAAAAAAAGCTTTATTGATCAGTATACTGATTCCACTTTTGACAGGTGGTATTTCCGCCTTTATAACTAAAGATCAGATGGATGTTTATAAACATCTTAATCAGCCAACCTTTTCGCCTCCTGGATATCTGTTTCCCATTATTTGGACAATTTTGTTTATCTTAATGGGTATTTCCAGCTATTATATTTACTGCAGTGAGTCATCACAAAAAGAAAAAGCATTATTAATTTATGCTTTTCAGCTCTTTATTAACTTCTGCTGGCCAATATTTTTCTTCAATATGCAAAATTACTTCATGGCATTGATGATTCTCATTGTCTTGCTGATCCTGATCATCATCATGTTATGGCTCTTTTATAAAATTAAACCACTGGCCTGTTATTTGAATATTCCTTATTTATTATGGGTATGTTTTGCCTTATATCTGAATTTCTTCATATTTATAAACAATTAAAGTAGAAAAGAATTTCTTCCATTGCCCGTGTTTTCAAACGATAATAAGTGCTGCGAGAATAATACTCTAACCACCAGTCTTTCTCTTTTTTTTCAATAAAATCATGATAAATAATCATATAACTGTCTTTTGACAGTCTATCTAAGATCATTTCAAAAGTCCGAATGATTTGTTTGAGTTCATCCTTTGACTGAATATAATGATCCATCTGTTTATCAACTCCCTGATAATACACTTTTTTCTCCTTAACAGCCAAATAATCAATAGATGGATAAAAACTCTTTCCTTCAAGATATTCAAGCTGAATCCTGGCACGATGATACTGTTTAAAAATTTCTGTCAGGACTTCCTGTTTCTCCTTAAATGTTAAAGCTTTCATAAAAAAACCTCCTATCCTTATATAGTCAAGATAAGAGGTTTTTTCTTCTAAATCACAAAGTTTTCAATTAACTGAACAATTTGTTCATCATTTAAGCCAATATTTTCCAGATACCCTTTTGCACTGCCATAGTATTCTCTCAAATAAGCCAGAAATTTCATCATGATCTTTGGATCAGAACCCAGATACTTCTGTTCTTCGGCCAGCAAAGCTTCCAGTTCCTTGATCATTTCCAGATTATTTTCATAGGATTCAGAATAATCTTTAACAATATCATATTCATGACACCCTGCCAGATCAAGCAACAGCGCTGATACGACACCTGTTCTGTCTTTACCTGCAGAGCAATTGAACAAGATGCAGTCATAAGGATGATCCAAAAACAATTCAAAAACTTTTTTAAATCTCTCCTTGTTGGCTTCAATCATAAAAATATAAAAGCCACTCAAATCATGATAATCTCTAATATTATCAGGAACAACATTCAAGTCCTCAATCGCCAGCAGATCAACATGATAATATTCGATATCTTTATAATCTTTTAAAGCATGAGGCTGATGATAAACTTCATAATCACTTCTTAAATCAACAACAGTTCGAATACCGTAATCATAGAACTGTTCTTTCGCTTCTTCATCGATATTGCACGGACAGGTACTTCTAACAAATTTATGAGATTTTGTATAATAGCCATCCTGCGTTTCATAGCCACCAAGATCTCTCACATTGGTCATTTTGCCAATATGAAGCATCCTTTCCTCTCTGCTCAGCTGCATCATAAATAATCTCTCCTATTCTTCAAAAGCTCTGACTCTTAATGTCACACCTAGATCATCTGCAATCTTCTGACATTTTTCAATTTCTTCAACACCAATGATATCAACAACCGTCAATACCACATGAGGAACATATGGTTTGCATTTTCTGGCAAAGTCCAGCATCTCATCAAATGAATCAATTCCATAACGACTTCTTGTCAGGCGTAAATATTCTTCTTTATTGCTGGCATTCAAACTCACCGACACCGTATCGAGAAGCCCTTCAAACTCTGATGTAATATCACGATGATGATATAAAGAAGAAAGACCATTAGTATTCACTCTGATAGGCAAATCAGGTCTTTTGCCTTTAAGATATCTGGCCACTTCCATTAAATCATCATGTCTGATCAATGGTTCCCCAAAGCCACAGAAAACAACTTCCTTAAAATCATGAAGATCATACTGTTCAAACTCAGCAATCATTTCTTCAACAGTTGGTTCTTTTTTCAGCCATAGAGTATTCCCTTCCAGCATTTCTTTGGTCTGTCTTAAGCAGAACGTACACGAGCACGTACATCTGTTAGTTGAATTCAGATAACATGTGATTCCTTTTCTGCTTTCCAGATTTTTAATATCAATATAAGTATTCCCATATAACGTATATAAAATCATCTTAATCCCCCAATTCCTTTAAAAGTGGTTCAAAACACAATCCTAAATGTGGATGAGCACCAATCTCAACAGAATGACGAATACATCGCAATGAGAAATCAGCAGCTCTTTTGACACAGTCAAGAAAACTGTATCCCTTAAGATAACTTCCAGCAATGACCGCTGAAATCACATCTCCGGTCCCACTTCTGTCTTCACCAACTCTGTCTACGACTACATTATATACCTTTCCCTGATCATAAACAAAATTCAAAATCTTTTCATCATAAGAAATTCCAGTAACAACGATTCGCTGCGGTCCCATCTGACTGAGTTTCTGACACATTCGCAATAATTCATCACCATCGTGTGTTTCATGATAATCTTCATCTATCAAAGCACAGAGCTCTGTTAAATTTGGTGTTACGATTGTTGCATAAGGCATCAGTTCACGCATCTTTTCCTGCATTTTCAGATTGTATGTTGGATATAATTTCCCATGATCGCCCATGACTGGATCGACCAGGATAAAATTATTATCTGTCGAAAAGTACCGAAAGAAATCTTTAACAATATCAATCTGTTTTTCAGAACCTAAAAAGCCACTGCAGATACCATCAATTTCAACATGTCTTTTTTTATATGTATCAATATAATCATTCATCTTTGCTGTATAATCATCAAAAAAGTAATCCTGATGATAAGTATTGATCGATAAAATAGCGGTAGGTACAAAAACCGTTTCAATACCCATGACCGATATAATTGGTAACTGACAGGCTACCGAACAGCGACTGAACCCTGTCACGTCATTGATCAAAGCAATTCTCTTTTCTCGCATAGTTTTCACCTTCCGAGTGCTATTCTATCACAAAGAAAACGAATTATAAATATATGTCCAAATTTAATTTCATTTGTTATAATGGAAAAAGAGGTGAAAACAATGAAAACAACATGGAAAACCATTTTTGTCTTTTTGCTATGCCTGATCATGACTGGCTGTTCATCGAACACCACAGAAAAGAAAGATGAAACAACAGAATATCTCAGTGGCAATTATCAGGTAGAAATTGTTGTCAAAAACTATGGAACGATCAAAGCAGAAATTGATGCCGATACTGCACCTATTACCGTTACCAATTTTGTCAATCTATGTGAAGATCATTTTTACGATGGACTGACATTTCATCGAATCATGGATGGCTTTATGATTCAGGGTGGTGATCCCCTTGGCGATGGAACTGGTGGCAGCGATGAAACAATCAAAGGAGAATTCAGCAACAACGATGTTGAAAATCCACTTCAGCATACCCGTGGTGCCTTGTCTATGGCCAGAAGTCAGGATTATGACAGCGCCAGTTCACAGTTTTTTATCGTGCAAAGCGATTCTACCTATTTAGATGGAGATTACGCTGTTTTTGGTTATGTCTATGAAGGCATGTCAATTGTCGATCAGATTTGTAAAAATACACCTGTTGAAGATGATAACGGAACAGTCAAAAAAGAAAATCAGCCCGTTATCGAAAGTATTACCTGTACAAAAATGGAATAATCTTTTCAAAAAAGACCATAACGAATTTCGTCTGGTCTTTTTTGCTATATTAAACTTTCACTAAATGAGTATCCTTTCTGATCACGTTCAAAAACAGAACAACAGTCATCACAAATGCTGTTCCATCAGCAATCGGTACTGCATAAAAAATACCATACAGTCCAAACAGCTGCGACAGCAGCAGAATACAAGGTATCAGGATAATGATCTGTCTTAATAGATTCAAAACACTGGAAATTCTGATTCTGCCAATCGCCTGAAAATAATTTGCACAAACGATTTGACAGCCGTCAACTGGCAGCAGCAAAAACCATATCTTCAATGCATTACAGCAAAGCGCAACAACCTCTGGTTCATTATTAAACATACAGACTATATTTCTGGTAAAAAAATGGACTGCCATAAAACCTATAACACTGATAATCGTTCCCCCAACAGCAGCATAGCGAATCGTTTCTTTAACCCTATTCATTTCTTTTGCTCCATAATTATAGGAAACCAATGGCTGCTGCCCCTGTATCAGACCAGTAATCGGCATTAAAATCAAGGTTTGAACACTGGTAACGATACCAATAGCACTTAAAGCAACATCGCCACCATATTTTAATAATGTAGAATTCAAGATAATATTTAATACACTGTTAGACATCTGCATCAAAAAGGCAGGTATCCCGGTTTTCATAATATCCAGTGCATATCTTAATTTTAGTTTTAATAATTCCTTATCCAAAGTAATGATCGTTTTTTTACCAAACAGGAATCTTAGCTGCCATATAGCACTTAAACACTGCCCTCCAATGGTTGCCAATGCAGCCCCATACATTCCCATATGGAAAATCATGATCAGTATGTAATCAAAAACAATATTGAACCCTGCTCCCAGCAGCTGTGAAATCATCGCATTTTTAGGATTCCTCTGAGCTCGCGAAAAAATTATTTCCCGCTAAAGCAACACATTGAAAAACTGCTCCAAACAGGATAACGCTTAAATACTGTTTGGCATAGGGAAATACCTGCTCACTTGATCCCAAAACCTGAAGCAAAGGTGTTAAAAAGAGATTTCCAAACATCATAAAAACCAGTCCCAGAATCACCGTTAAAGTCAAAGCATTTCCCATATATAAACCGGCTTCTTTTCTTTTGCCCTGTCCCAGCTTAATTGAAAAGCGGGTTGCTCCACCAATTCCGACCATCAGTGAGATAGCCATCAAAACAAGCGTTACCGGATAGCAGATACTGATTCCTGCCAGACCCACCGAACCCAGATCCGGTGAATTCCCAATAAATATCCTGTCAACTATATTGTATATGGCATTAACCAGCATTCCAATCATTGCTGGCAAAGAAAATTCAATCAAAAGTGGCAAAACATTTTTGGTTCTCATTCTTTCATCATTTTTCATTATTAACCTCCAGATTTTTTTTCATTTTTAATAAAAGTCTGACGAGCTCTTCCTGCTCTTTTTCTGACATTCCCGCACAAAGTATCTGAGAAACATGGTCAATCATCTGATTAACTTCCGGATATATTTTCAGACCCTCGGTGCTTAAATAAATTTCATAGCCACGTCGGTCATGCATACTGGTACATCTTCTAATCAGATTTCTATTTTCCAGCGTTTTTAAAATTCGCGTTACTGCACTTTTATCAATTTCCAAATTTCTAGTCAATTCATCCTGCTGAATCTTTCCACTTCGTCCAATCACATTGATGACAAAAGCCTGACCATGACTCAATCCCAGTTTTTTGAGTCGCTGATTGTAATACGTATTTTTTTTATTATTGACACTCGCCAAGAGTTTTCCTATATTCATGACACGTCTCCTTTGTTGACACATCAACTATATATCTAAAAAGTTGATACGTCAACAATATTTCCAAAAAAAAAGAAGCTTTTGCTTCTCATTTTTAATATGCTTTTGCAAAATAAACAACTTTTTTTGCTGGTTTTCCACAAACCGGACAAACATCCCCAAATGCTTCTTCATCCTCTTTGATACATCTTGATGTTGCTGCGGTATCTTCTTTGATTTTGCTTTCACAAGCTTCATCTCCGCACCACATCATTCTGACATATCCACCCTGTTTTTCCATGATATCTTTGAATTCATCATAATCATGGGCCGTTCTAATGTTTTCATCTCTGAATGCCAAAGCTTTCTGATACATTTCTTCATGAATGTCATCTAACATAGAGAGAATAGTTAAACCTAACTGATCATCAAGCGGATATACAGCTTTGCTGCCATCAATACGTTTTGCCAGGACACATTGTCCTTTTTCGATATCTTTTGGACCCACTTCCAATCTAACAGGAATTCCTCTCATTTCCGCATCAGCAAACTTATAACCTGGAGTTTTATCACTGGCATCAACTTTAACGCGTAAACCTGCTGCCTTTAACTGCTTTTCTAATTCATATGCTTTATCAAGAACACCTTCCTTATGCTGCATAACAGGAACGATCATGACCTGAACAGGTGCAACTCTAGGTGGCAGGATCAGTCCATTATCATCACCATGAACCATGATGATTGCTCCTAAAAGTCTGGTAGAAACACCCCATGATGTCTGATAAACATATTCCTGTCTGTTATCTTTATTCAAAAATTTCACATCAAAAGCTTTCGCAAATCCTTGACCAAAATAATGCGTTGTTCCTGACTGTAAAGCTTTTCCATCATGCATCAAAGCTTCCATTGTATAAGTTTCTTCAGCACCGGCAAATTTTTCACTTTCCGTTTTTCTTCCGGTAACCATTGGAATCGCCAGCAGGTCTTTTGCTGTATCATTATAAATATCCAGCATACGCAATGTTTCTTCTCGAGCTTCTTTTTCACTGGCATGAATTGTATGTCCTTCCTGCCATAAAAATTCTGATCCACGTAGGAATGGACGAGTTGTCTTTTCCCATCTGACAACCGAACACCATTGATTATATAATTTAGGTAAATCTCGATATGAATTCACTATTTTTGCATAATGTTCACAAAACAGTGTTTCTGAAGTAGGTCTAATGACCAAGTTTTCTTCTAATTTATCTAAACCGCCTTGTGTGACAACTGCACATTCTGGTGCAAAACCTTCAACATGATCGGCTTCTTTCTGTAATAACGATTGAGGTATCAGCATCGGCATATAAACATTTTCATGTCCTGTTTCTTTAAATTTTTTATCCATATAACTTTGGATCTGTTCCCATAAAGCATAACCATATGGACGATAAATAATAAATCCTTTCACACCACTATAATCCATCAGCTCTGCTTTGCGGCATACATCAGTATACCATTGAGCAAAGTCAACATCTCTGGCAGTGATTGCTTCATTTTTCTTATGATTTGCCATATCTTTCCCTCCTAAAAATTTCTTTTTTATTTTACTATATTTAAAGTCAACAGGCAAGATTAGATAATATGAATCTTACTTTCTTTTCTTTCTCTGGAGATGATGATCTGTCGATCAATACGATCTTTCAGTTCACTGACGTGCGAAATAATTCCAATCAGTTTATTATCCTGATGCAGTTCAAGCAGACAGTTAACCGCCTGATCAAGAGACTGTTGATCTAAAGAGCCAAAACCTTCATCAATAAACAGTGTATTCAGTTCAATGCCGCCGGCATGATCCTGGATCATTCTAGATAATCCCAGTGCCAGTGACAAAGCTGCCTTAAAGCTTTCTCCCCCTGATAATGTCTTGACATCTCTTGCCAGACCACTTTCATAGTCAAAAACATCAAGTTCCAGTCCCTGCTTGGCATTGCCTTTACTGGCATGATCCCTTCTTAACAGAACATAGCGGTTCTGCGTTAGTTTTTTCATCATTTCATTAGCATATAACAGTATTTTTTCAAAATAAGCTGCCAGAACATATCGTTCCAATGAAACCCTGGCATTGTTCTTACCACTGGTCACATTAGCCAGATCAAGATATCTTTGATAGCTTTCTTCATCATTTTGCAGAGCTTGATTGATTTTTTTAATTTCCATGATCTTATTTTTCTGTAATGCCAGTGTCAGTTTATCCTGATCAATATCTTTTTGCAGTGTACTGATTGTTTCCATCAGTTCATTAAGCTGATTTTGCAGATCTTCCAGATCGATATAAGTCAGATCCTTGACCTCATCCTGCAAAGAATGAATCTGTTCTTGTAGTGAAGTTCGGGTAATCATATAATCCTGATAAGCTTTTTCATAGTCAGCAAGACCATCGATCCTGCCTTGCAACTGTTGGAACAATGCCTGATCCTCATACTGTTCCAAACTTTGCTGATAAGCTTTTTTAGCAGCAGCCGTTTCCTGCAGCTGTTTTTCTTTTTGCAGTATCAATGTTTCTTTCTTGACCTTAAGCTGCAGTCTTTCTTTGTCTACATGATCATAATTCTGTTGCAGCTGATCGATTTGTTCAACAAGCCTATTGAACTGCTGTTTTGTTTTTTGATAAGTGTCTTTTTGTATCTCGACATCATAAGCTGCCAGTTTTTCATCGAGACGTCCCTCCAGCTTATGAATCTGTTCATTGAGCAGATCCAGTTCTTGTTTCTTTGTTTCAGCTTCACTTTCATAATGCTGAAGATCCTTTTTTGATAAAGCAATACTTTTTTTCAATTTCTGGATATATTTAATTTCATCTGACATGGTTGCATATGATTTTTTGATATCCCGTTCCTGCATGATTGTTTTATTCAATTCTTTGATAAACAATTCCTTTGTCAGTTCGCTGTCGATATGCAGTTCCTTTGATACCTCCCTGATTCTTCCCTGAATCGTCTTAATCAGCTGAGATTTAAGCAACAACTGCTGATGACAGTCATTAAACTGATCACGTATACGATTCACTTTTCGTTTTTGAATTTCCATCTTTTCCGAAGTGATATCATCATCCATCAGTTTTGCAGGTGCAGGATGATGAAGCGAACCACAGATTGGACAAGGTTTTCCTTCTTCTAAAGCTGATGCAAAAATTCCCGCCTGTTTACGATAAAACTGTTTTTCCATTTCATCATAAGTATGCTTTTCATCGTATAATTCTTTTTCAACAATTTCATAGGTCTCCTGAATATCAATACGGCGGTCACTTTCCAAAAGAAACTGATCATTGAGCTGAGAAAGTTCATGAATTTTTACTTTTCTTTCATTAGCCTGTTTAAACTGCTGCTGGGCTATTTCAAACTCAGCTTTTAAACGATCTTCGGTATTCACCGTATCCATATCTTTCTGTACACTGTTTTCCAGTCTTTCTTTTTTGGTGATCAGAAGTTTGTATTCTTCCTGTTTGATCTGATATTCCTGCAGATATCTTTGTCTTTCCTGATAATCATGCTGATAGCGGTAAATATCATCAATCAGGATCTTCATTTCCATGATCTGCTGCTGCCATTCATCTTTCTGTTTTTTCATGCTGTCAATCTGCTGATAGCGTTTGGAAATTTCTATATAATCTTTCTGATTAACAGCTATTTCCTGATCAAGATCATGAATACTTTTTACAATTCGTTCTGTTTTCTGCTGTTCCTGCTGATAGCGCTTAAGCAGATAGTTTGTTTCTTTGATTTTTTTCAACTGATCGATCTGGGCCTTAAGCTGGATATATTCATCTTCTTTTTCAAGAAACTGCTGATACTGCTCCTGTAAATTATCAAGTTTGATAATACGCTGATTCTGGATATTATAAAGCTGTAGCTGATGATTTTTGGTTTCATATTCCTTTTCAACAAGCTCACAATGATCCATCTGGTTTTGCAGTTTTTTCTCCTGTTCATGTAAAAACTGCTGGTAATCATCAATATCAGCTGGCAACTGCTGAACCAGTTCTGTTTTTCTTTGCAGCATGACATCATATTTATCTTTATACTGTTTCAAACGTTCTTTCAGTTTTTCTTCCAGCTGCTGATAGATTTCGGTATGAAAAAGATCTCTTAAAACTTTTTCTCTTTCTTCACTGGATGACATGATGACTCTGGTAAATTCACCTTGAGCAATCATGACGATCTGTTTGAACTGTTTTTCATCAACACTCAGGATTGAAATGATCTTATGATCACATTCTCTGACTCCTTCAACCATTTCCCCATTTGGCAATGTCAGAATTGCCGTTGGCATTTTTGCTGTTTTTCTGCCTTCAACAAAATACTTCGGCGATCTTTTCATTGTATAAATCTGCTCATGCAGTAAAAAACTGTATTCCACAAATGTCGGTGTATCTTTATCCGCATGATCACAGCGCAGACTGTCAGATTCTCGCATCTGACCACTGCTTTTGCCATACAGTGCAAAAACAATAGCATCGAAAATCATAGTTTTCCCACTACCAGTTGGTCCAGTAATCAAAAATAGACCACTGTCAAAAAACTGCTGAAAATCAATGTTAATATGATTAGGATAGGGTCCAAATGCTGATATTGTTAATTTAAGCGGCATCATGATCATCATCCTCCTTTAAAAACTGTGCAATCAAATCAATATCTTCATTTGCAGGACTGACACCCTTCATCTTTTCATAAAATTCACAAAACAGTTCCAGTGGTGTCTGTTTTTCAAAATGAAGTGAAGCTGTTGTCTGCTTTGCTGAAGAAAGATCATCTAAAGATGCATAGGTAATCTGCAGCAGTTCCGGATATTTTTCTTTCAGTCTTTCAAAAGCATGACCAATAATCTGACGGTCGAGCAGTTCAATGGAAATAAAATCTTTTTTATTATCAGGATAATCCATAATCTGTTGAAAAGTTCCTTTTAATCGGATCAGATCTTTTAACGGCTGCAGTGGAATCACCTTCACACTCACCTGACCATTCTCAATCGTCACTTCAGTCATTCCTTTTTGCTGATTAACCTCATCAAAAGAATACTTCATCAGACTGCCCGCATAGCGAACATGATCATATTTGATTTTCTGACTGGCATGAATATGTCCTAATGCCACATAATCAAAATCTTTGACTAGATCAACATCGATGATTTCACTGCCACCAACCGTCAAAATGACTTCACTTTCACTTCTGATTACTTCTTTATTTCCAGCAATAAACTGATGCGTCACAAGAACATTAGGTTGACAATGATCAATTTTCTGCTGTGAAAGATAATAGGCAAATGCCTCCTGATAAGTCTTCAGATCATCCTGATCAAAGAGATAGCGAATATACGACGGTTTGAAAAAAGGCAGCAGATAAAAACGGACCCCATCAATTTCAATTGGTTTCATTTCTTTCTGTACAAATGAAACAATATACAGACCTTTGCTTTTTAGCAGTGAACTGGCAAAATTCAGTCTTTCACTGCTGTCATGATTTCCACTGATCATCAGTACTTTTTTATGATAGCGATTGATCAGCAGATCGAGAAACTCATTGAGTGCTGCTACACTTTCCTGTGAAGCAACAGCACGATCATAGATATCACCAGCAATGACAAGAACATCAATCTGTTTATCATTCATATACGCTGTCACCTGATGCAGCAGATCAATCTGTATATCAATCAGATTTCTTGAATAAATTATTTTTCCCAAATGTAAATCTGCCAAATGTATAAATTTCATAACCATGCTCCTTGACCTTTTCTTGCTTTACTTTTATATTCTCTATTATTTCATAAAACGTCATAAAGTTCTATCCTAAAACAATGATTTCTTACTACATCAAAAAAACGATACCTAAGTATCGTTTTCATCAAGAGCATGAATGATATCTATGATCTTTTCAGCAGCATCGTACGCAGTTTGATCATTGATAATATGATAATCACAGGCATCTAGATATAGCTGGTGTCTTTCATCAAAAAGCTGATACAGTTTTTCTGGACCATCTTTTAAAAGTGGACGGTCCGCTGTTGTGACATCATGGACAATATGATCGACCGGACGATCAAGATAAAAAATTATTCCGGTTTCCTTTAAAATATCACTGTTCTGTTTTCTTTTAACAACACCGCCACCTGTAGAGATGATATATCCATTCAGTTTTGCCAGGTCTTGACATGCCTGACTTTCCAGATCACGAAAATAATCTTCCGATACAGCAAACATATCATTGATTGAGCAATGATGTTTGTCAATCAGATATTCATCCATATCAATGACCGGTAATTGCAGTTGTTGTGATAATAATTTTGAAATCGTTGTTTTCCCACAACCCATGATTCCAATCAATACAATATTTTTCATCTTCTATGCCCTTTTATAATTCCCTAAAATTCTTAAAGTTGTACTGTTTGCTCGCATTTTGACCAAAGCTCTTTTCACTCTTTCTTCATTGATATTTCCTTCAAAATCAATATAGAAATAATATTGCCAGTTCTGTGATTTGATTGGTCGTGATTCAATGCGGACAAGGTTGATCTGGCTTTGCTGAATGATTTGCAGCATATTATATAGAGCCCCTACTTCATGTGGTAAAGTAAAGATCACCGAAACCTTGTCATTATCTTCTTTGCTGATGAGTTTTTTTGAAATCACCATAAATCTTGTCATATTGCTTTTGTCATTTTGAATATTACTTTGCAGAATATCGAGATGATAAAGCTGTGCAGCTAAAGGCGAAGCAATCGCTGCCTTGGTCATATCCTTAGATCTTTCAACATATCTCGCTGCCATGGCCGTATCTTTATATGGCATTGGTTCCATATAGCGATGATTAAAGAAAAAATCACTGGATTGTGCTAATCCCTGGGGATGTGAATAAACCTTTTTGATATCTTCCATTTTCGTACCAGGCAAGGCCATCAGACATTGACTAACTGGTACAGCTGTTTCGCCAACAATGTAAAAACCATATTTTCTAATCAGATCATAATTATCATTGATTGATCCCGTCAAACTATTTTCAATTGGTAAAACCCCATAATCGATATCTCCTTTTTCTAAAGCAATATAGACATCTTCAAATTCTGGAAAACCGATATTTTTTGTTCCTGCTCCAAAAAAGTTTTCAACAGCATTTTGTGAAAATGCACCATCAACCCCCTGAAAACCAACAACAGGATCTTTCACAAATTCAGTTGCATACGTATCATCATTTGACAGTGGCAACAGATCTGACTGATAAGCTTTGGAAATCGTCATCATATCCTGAACAAAACATCGTGCATAGCTTTCCAAATTCTGATTATCCAAACGCTTAAGATTTTTTCTGATCACTTCTTTTTCTCTTTCGGGCTGAAAAATTTCTAACCCATTAGCCATTTTATATTCAATGACACTTTTCGCAACATTCATTCGTTTTTCAAAAAGTGTCATGATCTGTTGATCAATTTCATCAATCTCCTGACGACATTGCTGTAAATCCTTCATATATTACCTCATCATATCCAGTATCGCCAAGGCCAGCATTGCTTCCACAACAACAACGGCTCTTTGCACGATACATGGATCATGTCTTCCTTTGATTTCTAATTCTACATTTTCTTTGGTTTCGATATTGATTGTCTTTTGCTTCTGAGCAATCGATGGTGTTGGCTTAAATGTTACCGTGACAGTAATGGGCATGCCATTAGAAATACCGCCAGTAATACCACCATTATGATTTGTTGTCGTTTTGACTTCTCCATTTTCATCATAATAGTATTCATCATTGGCTTCACTTCCTGTCATCTGATCAATGCTGTCGCCATCTCCAAAAGAAACACTTTTTACTGCTGGTATGCTGAACATCAGACTGGATATATGACTTTCCAGTGAATCAAAAAATGGTTCACCAAGCCCGGCAGGAACATGCAGCGCTACACATTCTACCTTGCCACCAACACTGTCTCGACTGGCTTTTGCATTTAGGATCACCTGTTCCATTTTCGCAAAAACATCATCATTTATCGTTGGATAGGGTTTGCTTAACAGCGTATCAAGCAGCTGATCATCACAGCTGATATCAAAACGTTTGTCCTCAACAGTCCCAACAGAGAGAATATGTCCTCCGATCCTGATACCATGCTGTTTTAATATCTGTTTAGCAATATTTCCAGCAAAGACGATGGGAGCAGTGATCCTTCCGGAAAAATGCCCTCCACCTCTGACATCGTTAAATCCATGATATTTAACAAAAGCAGGATAATCACTGTGTCCTGGACGCATATAGGTCTTTAACAGGGAATAATCTTTAGAATGCTGATCACTGTTATAAATGATTCCTGTCAATGGTGCTCCTGTTGTTTTTCCATCCAGAATACCTGAAAGAATTTCCACCTGATCCGCCTCTTTTCTGGCAGTCGACAGAGCATTCTGGCCAGGAGCTCTTCTTTGCATATCTTGTTTGACAGCCTCCTGATCAATGGTTATACCACTGGGAAGATTTCCAATGACAATACCAATGGCTTTACCATGAGATTCCCCAAAAATCGTTAATTCGATATGATTTTTATATGTTGCTGCCATCAATCTTTCCTCCTAACATGACAAAATCTTTCCAAAAACCTGGATATGATTTTTTGACACAATCCTGATTATCAATGATGACTGGTTCCTGACATACTGTTGAGGCAATAGCCAGCATCATCGCCATACGATGATCATCATGGCTGGATACCATTCCACCTTTTAATTCTGTTACCGGCCTAAAAGACATCCTGTCTTCATATTCTTGAACATTCCCACCTAAATGATTCAGTTCTTCAACCGTAGCGCTTAAACGGTCACATTCTTTGATCCTTAATCTTTTCGCATTGATGACCTCACCTTGTCCCTGACTCAATGCAAGCGCCAGAGACAGAATCGGAATGACATCAGGACATTGACTGGCATCAACAGTCGTTGCCTGCAGCTGATCACAGGAAACTCTGATTCCACCATCATATTCTTCAATCTGACAGTTCATCGCTTTAAGAAAATCAAGAGTTGCTTTATCTCCCTGTAAAGAATCCATATTCAGATCCATGACCGTAACATCATTTCCTAAGGCTCCTGCCACAAGATAAAAAGCTGCTTGAGAAAAATCAGCTTCTATGCGATAGTCACAGGCATGATATTCCTGTCTGCCCCTGACAATAAACTGTTTATATTCATGATTGATAATATCAATGCCATACATTTTTAAAATTGACAGCGTTAAATCAATATATCCTTTGCTTTCCAATGGTGATGTCAGTTCAATGATTGAATCACCACTTAATAATGGCAATGCATATAAAAGTCCAGTAATAAACTGTGATGAGATATTGCCTGGCAAACGATAGATGTCTGGTTTCAGACAGCCCATAATATTAAGATCTAGAATATTCTCGCGATATATATAACCAATATTCTGCCTTTCAAAAATCTCATAAAAAGTATCTAATGGCCTCTTCCCTAAATTACCCTGACCAGTAAAGCGCACCTTATTTTCTTTAACGATCGAAACAGGTACCATAAAACGCAATGTCGAACCTGATTCTTCACAGTCAATATGTACACCTGGCATCATATTATTTTTAGAAAATGTGTAGTTTCCATTGATGATCAGATGATCTTCATGCTGTTCAATGAGCGTTCCCAATGCTTTCATCGCCTTGATCGTTGCTTTGATATCCTGGGAATATTCGATATGATCGATACGCGAAATTCCTTTTGCCAGTCCCGCCGCAATGATGGCACGATGAGCCAGCGATTTAGAAGGCGGAACAGAAATTTTCCCTTTCAATTTTGTTGGAATAAGTTTTACTGAATTCATCTTATACCCTTTCTTTTTTTGATAAAAATAACTGGCTGGTCTGATAGACATAGCTATCACCAATTTCCTTTAATAAAACCAGAGAGAGTGCATTGTTGATATTCTTCTTATCTAAAGAAATCGCCTGCAGCAGCTCTTTTGTATCTACCTGACATTCATATGGCAAACCATATTTGATCAGGATATTTTTTATTTTTTCGCTTGTACCTGCTTTGGTCAGCTTTTCGCTTTCACTGATCATAGAAAGCTGATACATTCCGATACTGACAGCTTCGCCATGTGAATATTTTTCATAGTGATAATACTGTTCAATCGCATGACCTAAAGTATGACCAAAATTCAAAAGCAGACGGTCACCAAAATCATACTGATCTTTTTCAACAACATCGCGTTTAATATCAACACAGCGATAAATGATCTCATCAATATCTTCATACAGTTCATGAAAATCCTGATAGTCATTAAGCTGATCAAACAAGGCACGATCTTTGATACAGCCATATTTGATGACTTCTCCTAAACCGTCATGAATGAAACGGGTATCTAATGTCTTTAAAGTCAATGGATCGATCAGAACCATCTGAGGATGATAAAATGCCCCAACAAGATTTTTCCCCTGAGGCAGATCGACAGCCACCTTGCCACCGACTGAACTGTCAACCTGAGCCAGCAGAGAAGTTGGAATCTGTACCAGCTTGACACCACGGAGGTAACTGCTGGCAACAAAACCAGCCATATCACCAATCACCCCGCCACCGAGAGCCACGATCAGATCTGTTCTGGTCAACTGAAAATCAAGACATGCCTGATACAGCTGAGGCAGGATATCAAAACGCTTTGACTGTTCACCATGAGGCACAACAACATGAGAAACCGTAAATTTTCCAGCTAAAACCTGGGTCAGCTGATCTCCATAATAACTGTAAACCTGATCATCTGAAATAATCATGATTTTCCTGCCATGAAAGATTTCACTGATCTTTTCATCAGCGTGAGCTAAAATACCTTTTTGTATATAGATGGGATAACTATGATCCTTTAAATGAACAATCATTTCCATATTTTCACCTTATATATCTTTACCAACTGCCTGAGCAATCGGTCTGATACCTGCCATCACCTGTTCAAATTTTTCCGGTTTCAGTGACTGCGGTCCGTCGCATAATGCTTTTTCCGGATTGTTATGCACTTCGATCATCAGTCCATCACAGCCCGCTGCCACTGCCGCCTTGGCCATTGGTTCAACCAGCCACCATTTCCCTCCGGCATGGCTTGGATCGATGATGATCGGCAGATGTGTCAGTCTCTTGATT
>CASETM010000025.1 GCA_949290865.1 uncultured Bacillota bacterium | reverse complement strand
TGTTCCTTTTTGTCTGACTGTTCACTGTTTTTTTAGGCTGCCCCCTAAGGTGCCCCCTAACTTTCAACAGTATTTTCTCAAGCCCCCTAAAGTTGTCCCCTAAATAATTTGGTTTTCCCCCTAAATTATTTGGTTACCCTATAAAGTAAACTTTTCTTTTAATGCCTTTTCAACACAATTCGGAACCAGTTCCGATAATTCCCGATGATAGCTTGCAATCTCTTTGACAACAGAAGAAGAGATAAATGAATGTGAAGGTCTTGTCATCAGATACATGATTTCAATATCCTTATCCAAATACTGGTTGGACTGCGCATAAGATAATTCATAATCAAAATCTGTTGTTGAACGCAATCCGCGAATCAACACACAGGCATGCTTCTGTTTTAAATATTCCACCGCCAGCAGATTCGTCGCATCGACCGTCACATTATTTAAATGTTTCGTTGCTTCTTTCAGCAACTGTTTTCTTTCTTCCAAAGAAAACAGTCCTTTTTTTGTCGGGTGAATACAAATCGTCACATAGAGCCTGTCAAAAATCTTCGCTGCTCTTTCTATAATATCAAGATGTCCATTTGTAACCGGATCAAATGTTCCATTATATACTGCAATTCTTTCCATAATCTACTCCTTTTCATAGCAAAATACATGAAAAGCTGTAATGCCATACTCTTTTTTCTTTATCAGTCGTAAATGATCGATTGGTGCAAAAACAGCATTCTTTAATTCTTCAACAACAATGATTGCCTGATTACTTAACATTTTATTTTCTACCAGATATGAAAAAATATCATCAATCGGTACCTTCCCATAGGGTGGATCGAGAAATACATAATCAAAAACTGCATTTTCGTCATGAAGAAATGACAATGCCTTGCGATAATCCATTTTCAGAACTTTGGCATTGCTGATCTGCAGATTTGCGATATTCTCTTTGATCGTTCTGTAAGCTTCATACTGACGATCCACAGAATACAAATAATCACATCCCCTAGACAAGGCCTCTATTCCTAAACCACCACTTCCAGCAAAGAGATCCAAAACCGTACCACCATCAAAATATGGCCCAATCATATTAAACAGACTCTCTTTGTTTTTATCAGTTGTTGGTCTCGTTAAATCAGTCTTTGGTGTTTTCAATTGTCTTTTTCCGTAAATTCCTGCTATTACTCTCATAGTTTCATCCCTGTTGTATCCAATGATTCGCTGATATTCTGAAAAACCAAGGCCGTAACATGTTCCAGTAAAGCATTAATATCATAGTATTTCTGATAATAGGCCTGAATCGTTTTATTTTCTCCTATTTCTTTTTTTATCTGCTTAAGTTTTTCTTTTTGCTGCTGAATGTCTATGTATGAATCAAATTGTCTCAAATAATGAAAATCATTCAAAACAGTTTGATATTCATTCAGCAATTGAACAATACTTTCTTCCTCTAAAGTCTTTGCGGCTTCTTGAAAGCTGATATATCTCTGGTCTGCCTTGATTGCATCAACCAGTTCATTAATTATTTCATTCATTTCAACATCTCCAGCATTTGAATAAATAATGATACTTTGTCTAGCTTGTCAACAAAAGATGAATGCTTTTGTCCTTCGATTTCATTAAGCAGATCATAATAACTTTCAGGATAGCGTGATAAAGTAATATACCAGTGAGGATGGCTCCTCAAATAATACAGGACCTCCTGATTCATGACCATTTATCCTCTTTATTTTTTATAATCAACGTAGAAACAATATTTAAAATCTTTTCTATAGACTGTAAAGAAGCTGATAAAGTATCCAGATCAACATTTTTGATAATTTCTAAAATATCATTCACATCAAGCTGGTGAGCTCGATATGGCTTGAAAAAATCATCATCTGCACCATACATCGTATAGATTTCATAAATCTGCTGCCATGTATATTTTTTTGCAATAACATCCTTTTTTATACCAGGTACTGTCTTTAAAAAAGCCTTAAAATCATTTAAATTATCCATAAATTCACCTAGTATAATGTATGCATCTTCATCTTATTTCGTGTCAATCAGACTTTTATTATATTTCGATATAATCGCCTGAGCAATGCCAATGGCCATCAAGGCAGCCACGGTTGACGAACCACCCGAAGAAATTAACAGAATCGGTACACCTGTCATAGGAATCAGTCCTGAAACACCGCCAAGATTGATAAACAGATGCAATAAAAAATAAGATGAAATACCAATAAGAATCACTCTTGATTTGTTATCTTCAATCTTGTCTGCATATTTCAGCAGTCTGAAAATAATAACTGATGTTGGAATAATGATCAATGCCAAACCAAAAATACCTAATTCCTCATAAATAATGGCACCAATAAAATCGTTATGCGCTTCAGGGATATAATCAAATTTCTGAATGGAATTCCCTGGGCCTCTGCCAAACAGTCCCCCACCGGCAAAAGCAATCAAAGAATTGATCAGCTGCCATGAACTCCCATAAATATTTTCAATAGGTTTAAGCCATGAAGCTATACGCGCCAGCTGATACCCCTGCAAAACAACTCCTATCATTAAAAGCATGCTAATAAATGCAATAGCAACGATAAACCATACGATTTTCTTATATTTTTTATAATAGTCTCTTGGCGTAGACATAAAACATATAAAACAGATACATGCCAGGATAATCGATGTACCCAGGTCTTTCTGTACAAAAACGCCCACCCCAAAAGCAGTCAAAATCAGCAAAACCGGCACGCCAACACATTTTAATAATTTATCCTTGTAAAACTTTGATTTCAGTTCGGCCGTTCGAAAACGTCCCTTAACAACATAGGCAGAATCAGTCTCCGTAAACATATATCCTAAAATCAGAATCATAAAAACTTTCATAAATTCTGCCGGCTGAACAGTAAATGGTCCCAGGTGAATCCATGCATGAGATCCTTTTGTTGTCCAAAAGATACAGGCACACATAGAAACAATCCCGATAAAAAACAAAATCATGGAAAAACGATAATTGATGATCTTTGTTTTAAACAGTTTTGTCAACATCATCATAATAACCAGTCCACCACAGGCATAGATAGTCTGCGTTATCATATTTTTAATTGCATAAGTATTGCTGTTCGAAGGAACAGCTCCAATCGATGCTGAACCAATCATCACAATTCCAAAGCATAACAAAACAATAACAGCTATGAAGATAGGTTTATCTGAACCCTTTTTTCTAAAAAACATCTTTAACTTCTGCATCATTACATCCTGATCCAGTCATGATCCTGACTTGCTTTAAAAACTTTGTAAATTGAGTATCCAGATACCTCTTCAAATTCTCTATCTATCTGTTTTTCTTCACTTTTTGTTCCAACGACCTTTTTAAAGCGGCGATAAGCAGCTAAAAAATCTTCTTTGCTTATGCCTTTTTCATAAGCCTGTTCAACAGCATTATATAAAGACATCACATCTATAATATCTTCTGTCGTCCATGTATAATCCAATGGATAATTATAGTCCATATACACACCTCATTTCGAATGATATTATAACTTAAAACAAATAAAAAAGAAATGAAATATGACAAATACCCCTACAAAAATAAATATGGAGAATATTGTATACTAGAAGGAGGGATAAATATGAACTGTGGATGTAGCTGTAACAGCTGTGTGACCAATCCTTTTGGCTGCGGTGGCTGTGGAGGATGCGGATATAATGCTTTATCATTCACACCATGCAATGGCGGATTCGGATACAACACTGGTTGTAGCTGGTTTGCGATTGTCTTGGTTGTATTCCTGTTATTAATTATTTGTGGGAATTCAAGAATTAGACCATAATTGTTCAAATCACCTCAAAATGTGCTATAATAGGCACATATGAGGTGATTTAAATGTTATTAATGAAAGATATAATTGATGATACAAATGATTTGATTCGAACTGTTTCAAAGGAAGTTCCACTTCCTTTATCAAAAGAAGACCACGATCTGCTGATGGAAATGCACGAATTCCTGGTGGCCAGCCAGGATGAAGAAAAAGCTGAGAAATACGATTTACGACCTGCAGTAGGAATTGCTGCTATTCAGCTTGGTATTCCTAAAAGAATGTGTGCCATCCATGTCCTTGATTATGATGAAGATGGCAATGTAATAAAATCAACTGATTATGCTCTGGCAAATCCTAAAATCGTTTCTCATACCGCGAAACAGTCTTATTTAAAAACTGGAGAAGCCTGCCTTTCTGTTCCAGAAGATGTTCAGGGCTATGTTCCTAGACATGCAAAAGTGACAGTTGAAGGTTTTGATGCCTTAACAGATCAGCCGGTAAAAATCATCGCCAGAGGTTTCCTGGCTATCTGTATTCAGCATGAACTGGATCATTTTGATGGTATTCTGTTCTATGATCATATCAACAAAGATTATCCAATGCTGCCAATTGAAAATGCAATGGTCATTGAATAAAGTGAAAAGGTCACACAATGTGACCTTTTTATTATATTTAATCATTAATCAGCCAATACTGAATTGATTTTGGTGGCAGTTTGCTGCCTCCTCCAAAATCATGAGGTTTATTCTGGATCAGTTCAATAGCTCTGCCAGCATTTGCATTAAAATGAAGATAATAATCATCTTCGTCTAAATTTAAAGCAACAATAATACGCTGATCCTGATATGATCTCTCAAAAACAAACTGTTTATTGGTTAATGCCTTTTCCTGATAGTCTCCCTGCTGTAAAGATATATATTCATTTCTCAAAGCAATCAGTTTTTTGATATGATCAGTAAGTTCATTTGGCTGAGGCTGAGTATATTCTGGACGCAATGAATCATCACTGCCCTGTTCTTTTTTCCCAGTTGCTCCCCATTCACTGCCATAATAGATACAAGGGATGCCTGGCAATGCCAGTAATAACCCATAAATTAAAGGCAGTTTTTCAGGGTCTTCCAGTTTAGAAGCAATTCTTTCGACGTCATGATTATCAACAAATGTAAACAGATCCCTGCCACGATACATTTCTCCATAATTACGTTTGATCGTATGCGCGAGTTCAAACATATTCATGGTATTAAAGGATGACCATAGTCCTTTAAAGCCAGGATAATCGGTAATACTGTCAAGATGAGCTTCACTGAACATATATCCAGCATTATCTCCTAAAACCTCACCCAACAG
Organism: uncultured Bacillota bacterium; assembly: GCA_949290865.1. Taxonomy (GTDB): domain Bacteria; phylum Bacillota_I; class Bacilli_A; order Erysipelotrichales; family Coprobacillaceae; genus Faecalibacillus. Next base: position 21,550 of record CASETM010000025.1, on the reverse strand, counting down.
AAAGAAATCCTTTTTCATAGATGCACAGTGTTCTTTTAACATTGCCATAAACCAGCGAGGTAAACTGTAAGCAACATCCAGACGAATTCCATCTATATCAAATTCTTCGATCCATGAACGGATTGCATCTACAAGATACTGCTGAACTTCCTGATTATCCAGATTCAGCTTGACCAGTTCATAATGGCCTTCCCAGCCCTCATAATAAAAACCGTCATTATAATTCGAATTACCATGAAAATCAATATGAAACCAGTCTTTATAAACACTGTCCTGTTTTTTCTCTTTGACATCTTCAAAAGCAAAGAATCCCCTGCCTACATGATTAAAAACACCATCTAAAACAACTTTGATGCCATGATTATGAAGATTCTGACACACCTGTTTAAAATCATCATTGGTTCCTAAACGCTCATCCAGTTTACGATAGTCACGGGTATCATAGCCATGGCTGTCACTGGAAAAAATCGGATTAAAATAGATAGCTTTGATTCCCAGATTCTGGAAATAATCAATAAAATCATTGATTCTTAAAATACGGTGTTCAACAATCCCATCATTGTTTTTTGGTGCCCCACAAAAGTTAAGTGTGTAAATCTGATAAAATACATTTTCTTTATACCACATAATGACCTCCTCCTATATATTATATCATCATCTTCATACAATTTATAACAAAAAAATGTGTTATCATATAAAATAAAAATATGTTATCATATACCATATAGGAGGTATTTATTATGACACATAAAATTATTACAATTACCAGAGAATATGGTTCTGGAGGAAGGCTGATTGCTAAGAAAGTTGCTGAACAGCTTAATATAGCTTTTTATGATAATGAATTAATCGACGAATGTGCAAGACAGTTAGGAATTGACATCGATACAATTCGTAAAGCCTCACAGGAAAAAACATCTAGTTTTGCTTATTCATTGAATACTGGACCTTTGGTCCTGCCTATCAATGATCAGGTTTATGCGACTCAGGCAAAGATCATCAAAAATCTGGCTCAGAAAGAAGACTGTATCATTGTTAATGGATGTGCCAACTATATTTTGGAAGAACATCCTAATGTTTTAAGAATATTTGTTCATGCTCCTTTAGAATCACGTATCAGACGTGTTGAAGAAGATTATAAAGAACAGCATGATAATACAAAAAAATATGTTCAAAAAAGAGATAAACAACGTAAAAACTACTATAACTACTACACGACCAATACGTGGGCAAATCTCAAAGACTATGATTTATGTATCAACAGCGATATGGGAATGGATGACATTGCTTCATTGATCGCATCTGTATATAAAGGAGGGAAGCTATGGACGAAAGAATAGAATCCCAGCAAGAAGAAAATAAGATGGGCGTCATGCCCATCAATAAATTATTGATTACGATGTCTTTACCAATTATCATTTCGATGCTGGTTCAGGCATGTTATAACATTGTTGACAGTATTTTCGTTGCTCAGATCAGTGAGAATGCATTAACAGCTGTTTCTCTTGCCTTTCCGGCACAAAATCTGCTGATTGCCTTTGCCGGTGGAACGGCTGTTGGGATCAACGCTCTTTTAGCCAGAAGCCTGGGTGAAAAAAATCAGGAACATGCTAACAGCGTTGCCAATCATGCAATCATCATCTGGATCACTATGTCCATCATCTTTGCTGTCATAGGCGTTACCTGCGGAAGATTCTTTTTTTCTGTCCAAACCACTGATCAAGAAATCCTCACTTTAGGAATTCAGTATTTTTCTATTGTTGTTGGTTTATCCTTTGGATTATTCGGTCAGTTTACTTTTGAAAGACTTTTACAGGCAACAGGAAGAACCGTACAGACCATGATTACCCAAGGTCTAGGTGCTATTATTAATATCATTTTCGATCCTATTTTTATTTTTGGATTGTTTGGATTTCCTGAAATGGGTGTAGCTGGCGCTGCTTTAGCTACTGTACTCGGTCAGATCATTGCCTGTCTGTTAGGAATTTTTATTAATATCAAACATAATCCTGATATTCAGTTTTCTCTGAAAGGTTTCAGACCTGAATGGATCATTATCAAAAGAATATATGCTATTTCTATTCCATCCATTATCATGCAGTCTATTGGTTCAATCATGACATACGGAATGAATATCATCCTGATTGGCTTTTCAACAACAGCGACTGCTGTATTTGGTGTTTACTTCAAGCTGCAGAGCTTCTTCTTTATGCCTGTATTTGGATTAAACAATGGTCTAATTCCTATCGTTTCATACAACTATGGAGCTCGCAAGAAAGAACGAATGGTTGGAGTAATCAAACTGGCAATGATCTACGCAACTGGCATGATGATCATCGGTATTATTGCTTTTGAAACAGTCCCTGATGTCCTGTTTTCATTCTTCAATGCCAGTGAACATATGCTGTCACTAGGGGTTCCTGCCTTAAGGATCATTGCTATACACTTTATTTTTGCCGGCTTTGGTATTGTCTGCTCCGCTGTTTTCCAGGCCGTTTCTAAAGGTACATATAGTCTGATTATCTCATTGATCAGACAATTGATCGTTTTGCTCCCTGCAGCCTTTTTACTGTCACTGCTGGGCAATGTTAATCTGGTATGGTTTGCTTTCCCTATTGCAGAAATCGTTTCAGCATTGTGTGCCTTCTTCTTTTTCAAAAAGGTTGTCAGAGAACTTGATTTTTAGATGAAGCTCTTGAAGCGAATCCGCTTCAGGAGTTTTTAATTAATGCTTTACAAATGACTGTCTAAGAAATATAATATTTATTGCATAGAATAAATCTTCGGGGCAGAGTGAAATTCTCGACTGGCGGTAAACTCCGCGACCTCTCAATGAGAGCTGAACTGGTGAAATTCCAGTAGCAACAGTATAGTCTGGATGGAAGAAGAGTTTTTTTTGTTATATTTATATTCTTACAAAAAAAGCGTACCTGGAAGTTTTATTTTAGGCACGTTTTCTTTGTTTAAGGAGGTAAATATATGAATACGAAGAAAATTACAACTGTTGGCATGCTTTGTGCTATGGCCGTCATCGTCAATCTTATGATTCATTTTCCTGTTATCCCTTCTGTATCATTTTTAAAATATGATCCAAAGGATATCATTATTGTTATTGGTGGTTTTATTTTTGGACCTCTCATTTCTCTGATCATGAGTGCAATTACGTCAGTGCTGGAAATTGTTTATCGTGGCGGAACAATCCTGGATGTCTTGATGAACATGATTTCAACATGTACATTTGCGATGATTGCTGCTTATTTCTATAAAAAAATGCATACAAAAATGGGAGCAGTTATCGGTCTTAGTTTGGGTTTGGCAGCCTGTACAATCAGTATGATCATCTGGAATTATGTTATCGATCCTATTTATTTCCAGATGCCAAGAAGTGCGGTCGTTGCTATGCTGCCGGCAATTGCCCTGTTTAATATTATTAAATGCGGTTTGAACATGGCAGTTACCTTATTTCTCTATAAACCAATTGTAACAATATTAAGAAATACAAACCTGGTTGAAAAACACGATGAAACATCGTCGGTTTCTCGTGATATTCTGGTTCTTGCTTCCTTTATATTAGTAACAGCAGTTGTATTGATCTTAAGTTTCCAGCAAATTATCTAAAAGGAGAACAAAAAATGGAATTTAATGAAGCCGTTGAAATTATGAAGAAAAAAATGGGTGATTATAAAATCATGGCTCTGGCAAGCTGTGTTGATAATTATCCAATGGTCAGAAATGTCAGCTGTATTTTCTACAACGACAAAATCTATTTTAAAACTGACAAAAATTTCAGAAAAACGCAGCAGCTCTTCAAAAATGATCGTGTTGCCATGTGTTTTAATGGTGTTCAGGTTGAAGGAACAGCCAAAAACAAAGGATTAGTTGTCGATGAAGAAGGACGTATATTTGAAAAGAAATACAAACAGTTCCTATGGCAAAGCTACAATGCCTACTCTCATGTCGATACCGAAATACTAATTGAAGTAACTCCTGATTTCGTAGAAATATGGGATGAAGACGAAAACAGAAAAGCTTTCCAGCTATTTATTGATTTTAACAAACAAAAAGTTGAATACAAACCATATGATTAATGAGTTAATGCTTATTAATCTTTTTTTTTAGAAAAACAGCCAGGCAACTATAACCGCCAGAATTTCTGCTGTTAATTTGGTTATGACATAAATCATAACATAAGAATAAGAAACAACACTGGAAATATAATCCAGCTGAGCACCAATAACATATGCTCCGACCACACTGAAAGCACCATTGAGGATTTTTCCCTTTGTATCCATTTTAGAAAAACTACTACACTCAATACCATCTGCAGAAACAGACCAATGACACTATAATTATTAATATTTAGCAGCTCAGCTGTCTTATCAATGAAACCATCAAAATATTTCAGGCACAAATCATTGAAAACCATTGCTCCTGTCACAATTATTGTACATTTAAAAACTATCAGTAATGCTTCATTAGCTAATGACATAATCACCAGGGAAAATCCATCATAAAACACTTTGACAATCACAATTTCAAAAAAAGCAGCGATAAAATACGAATAACCTTCCCCATTATCTTTAAAATCTTCATTGTCTGCTTTTTCACAAAAAGCAGACAATGATCAACAAAGCAGAAATCAGCAATAAAAGCAACACCTTTACAAAAAGATCAGAAATATGAAGATACAGTCCAAAAATGATTATCACTGCCGGCAAAACGATAATCCCATAAATCAAACCACCGATATAAGGCTGAATGTCTTCACTTTTCAAAGCTGTAAAAAACAATGACAGCTGAAAAGAAATCACCGTTCCTAACGTAGAAGTCATCATCACACCAGCAAATAAAGTCATCTCTTCTTGAAAAGATAAACCATGAATAATGGGATATCCTCCCAGATTCAGGGCTAACAGACAACCAAAAACTATCAATGGATCTAGATGAATTTTTTGGGCAGCACTCAAAATCTGAGCAACATTCTCATTAACAAGCATAACACCCACACAGTAAAATCCCATCATTGATAATGCCAAGGTTCCCATCGACTGCAACCCTTTGTCAAATGAAACGCCTACCTCTAAGCGATTATCCAAAATTTGATTAATCAATCCAACAAAGTTAAAACAAAGTAAAAATAAAATGAATATATTCATAAACATCACCATTTTTCATTAAAAAAAAAGCCTTAATGAACAGGCTTTTGGATATGATTATAATGTAACCAGAAAATCTAATAAATGATTGACAAACTGTACTGTTATCGAACTTGTAAATAATACTGCTAAAATAACTGTTAATAAACCTCTGTCAGACAATTTTTCCATATCAATAACCTCCCTGGTATCTGTTAAATCAACTATACAACTCTTTTTAAATTATTTATATCTTTTTAAGACACTTATAATATATCGCACTTGACCGAGATTGTCAATACAAAAGTGTCTTTTTAAGATATTTGTATTTACTGTTATCATCAGAAATGTTATTATTAAGACACAAGGAGTGATATCATGTTAGGTGATCGTATAAAAAAATTAAGAAAAGAAAGAGGTCTGACCCAGCAGGAACTGGGAAGTATGCTGGGTGTACAGAAATCGGCTATTGCCAAATATGAAAATGGGCGCGTATCTAATTTGAAAAAAGATACTATTTCAAAACTTGCTGAAATATTTCAGGTATCTCCAAACTATCTGTTATGTATTGATGAACCAGCTTCCCCATTAATATCTCATAATATAGAAATCCCTTTATACAGCGATGTATGCTGTGGTGAAGGCATTTTTGTAGAAGATAATATTGAAGAATATATTTCTTTGCCAGAATCTTTACTCAGTTCAACAAAAGAATATTTCTGTCAGTATGCAAATGGTGACAGCATGAAAAATGAAAGTATCCAGCCTGGCGATCTTATTGTTTTTGAAAAGACCCAAAACCTGAACAACGGTGATATTGGCTGTTTTACCGTTGAAGACAATATTGCAACCTGCAAAAAATATTTTCTTGATCATAAAAATAACTGTGTTATACTGCAGCCAGCCAACGATAAATATAATCCTATTATTATTAATGAATTTAATTATGAATCCTTCAGAATTATTGGCAAGCTGTCTTTGGTTATCTCAAAAAGAGCATAAAAAAAGTGAATCAACAGATTTGAACATTCAAATCTCGATTCACTTTTTCTTTTATTTAACAGTAATCAGTTCCAAATAAGAAGTTGTACCTGGAACACCTGGTGTTCCTGCCGTAACAATAATCTGTTCTCCTACCTGAACAAAATTTTCTTTAGCAATGATCTGCGCATAATCAATCATTGCCTGTCTTGAACCCATTTGCTTAACAAATACAGATTTAACACCCCAGTTCAAAGCTAATGCTTTTGGTGTTTTTTCATTTGGAGTTGCGGCAATAATCAATGATTTTGGTCTATAACGTGACATCTTTCTTGCAGTAAATCCTGAATCAGTAAAGGCAATAATGGCAGATACATTGAACTTATAGGCAATTTCAGCAACTGACATACAAATTGCTTCACTTGTATCTTCCGGAGCACTTTGAATTGCTTTTCTCTGTAAAGAAGCATAATCCAAAGTTTCTTCAGTTTTTAAAGCAATCTTGGTCATGGTCATAACTGCTTCTTCTGGATATTTACCAGATGCAGATTCACCTGAAAGCATAATAGCATCTGTACCATCATAAATAGCATTGGCAACGTCAGAAACTTCTGCTCTTGTTGGTCTTGGATTTTCCTGCATACTTTCCAGCATTTGTGTTGCAGTAATAACAACTTTTCCTAATTCTTTACATTTCTTAATAATATGTTTCTGAATTAAAGGCACATCTTCAGCAGGAACTTCAACACCAAGATCTCCTCTGGCAACCATAATTCCATCTGCAACTTTGATGATGTCTTCAATATTTTCAACACCTTCATCGTTTTCAATCTTCGCAATAACCTGAATTCCTGGTTTCCCGTTTTCCACCAGCAGTTTTTTGATGTCTAAGATATCCTGAGGACGACGACAGAATGATGCTGCGATAAAATCAACATCCTGCTGACATCCAAAAGTAATATCATCAATATCTTTTGGTGACAGATATTCAAAACCTAGTTTAACACCAGGAACGTTAATTCCACGTGTATTTTTTACTACTCCATCATTCGCACAGACACAAACGATATCAGTACCTTCTACATGGTCAACCAGCAATCCAATCTGTCCGTCATTGATCAGAATAAAGCCACCTGGCTTAACATCCTGATACAGATTTTTATATGATATTGTAAAACGATCGCTCGTTCCTTCAATATCTTCAACGCAAATTGTCGATACCTGTCCTTTTTTAAATTCAGTTTTACCACCCACAAAATCACCAGTTCTGATTTCAGGTCCTTTTGTATCTAATAAAACTGCTACATTTTTATTCAATTCTTTGTTAACTTCTCTAATTCTTTCAATTTTAGCTAAATGTTCTTCGTGACTTCCATGAGAGAAGTTTAAACGCATGACGTTCATCCCTGCTTTAACCAGTTTTGTCAGCATTTCCTTGCTTTCTGATGCCGGTCCGATCGTACATACTATTCTTGTTTTTTTCTTTCTTTCCCTTTCTAATACCATTTTATTTAACCCCCGTTTCAAATATTTTCTATCTTAATTTTATAGCATCTTCATAAATTGAAAAATCTGTTTTTCTCTTATGACCTAAGACTTCTGTAATTTCTTTACCAACAATTTCTCCATGAACATAGCTTACACATAGTCCACCTTTGCCTGCTTCAAGTAATTCAACTGCATAAACCCCCATTCTTGAAGCAAGAACTCTATCTCTGGCAGATGGTCTTCCACCACGTTGCATATGTCCTAAAACATTGGCACGTGTTTCAAAACCAGTAGCTGCTTCAACTTTTTTAGCCAGTTCATGAACATCAGTAATATGTTCGGTAATAACAACGATTGCATGATTTTTGTCTGACTGTTTTGCTGCTTTTAATACTTCAATAACCTTTTTTTCATCATATCCGATTTCACTGGTAATAACCATTTCAGCTCCATCTGCAATTCCAGCATTGATTGCTAAATCCCCACATCTTCTACCCATTACTTCCAGAATTGTACATCTTTGATGTGAGCTTGATGTATCTCTTAATTTATCTAAAGCATCAACAATTGTGTTTAATGCCGTGTCAAAACCAATTGTTCGATCTGTATCAGGAATATCATTATCGATAGTTCCTGGAATACCAATACAGTTCACACCCATCTTTGTCAGTTCCAAAGCACCATGATAGCTTCCGTCACCACCAATAACAACTAAAGCTTCAATACCAACTTCTTTCATTTTGGCGATGGCTTCTTTTCTGACTTCAGGATCTTTAAATTCAGGGAATCTTGCAGATTTTAAAATCGTTCCACCAATATTAATGATGTTTCGTGTACTATGACGGTCAAATTTGATAAAATCACCATCATGTAAACCTTTATACCCAAGCTTTACACCATACACTTCAATTCCCTTGTTCAAACAAGTTCTTGCTACTGCTCTAACAGCAGCATTCATTCCTGGAGCATCTCCTCCAGAAGTTAAAACTCCAATACATTTTACCATAATTGTCACTCCTATTTATGTTTTCTTCTATTTAAAATTTTATCATAAATATGGTCTTTCCTACAACTTTTTTTCTCATTTATTACTTTATTCTCCTGCCTTTTAACACCAAAGGTAAAGACATTGTAAAGATACTGTTGATCAAACGCTCAACCTTCATTCTGTCGCGAGGATCTTTCGCTTTTAATGAATAGAGCCTGATAAGATCTTCTTTTGAATACTCACTGGTAAAAAAGACAGGCTTTTGATTCTGCATACGGTAAGTGATGATTGAAGCTAAAATTTCATCTCTTGACCAGGGAGTTACATTTTCTCCTCCCAGATCATCGATAACCAGATAGTCCAATTTTCTTAAAGATTCTATATGATTATCATTCCCATATTCACCAAAAGAATTCTTAAGATCCAGTAAAAAAGTAGGAAAATGAATATATCCACAGGAAAATCCATTTTTCGCTAAATTTCTAATCAGAAATCCCGCCAATGTAGATTTGCCGGTCCTTGGCTGTCCCTGGATAATATAACCAAATTTTTTTGGTTCTAAAATATAGCTGTATATCTTTTTTACAACTTCTTCATCAGTAGCAGACAGTTCTTTAATATCATCAGGTGTAACCAGAACCAGATGATCACTGACATTTCTCACCAGAATGTGATTGAGAATGTCTTGTTTCTCTAAAAGTTCTTTCCCATATTTGCAAGGTATCGAAGATACAATGACGTGCCCATCGCTGATTTCCAGATACTGTTTCATACCATGAGTGACTTTCGAACAGTGATCCAGTCCCTGACATAAATGACATTTCTGCATATCTTCCTGATAATCCAGAAATTCTGCCCAGTTTTCTTCAACAACAGATCTATCCGCCTGATATCTGTTCAAGATTTCTAAAACATCTTTATCTTTCATCAGTTCATCAATGCTTTTTTCTTTTTTTCTTTTAAAATCTTCATCAAATTCAAATAAATTCAGATCTTTTATACTCTCCATATTCTATACCTCACTCATATAAACTGTTTAGCATGCTCATTAAATCTTCATCAGCTTCTTTGACATCCTGTTCTTCAGCAGTTTCTGGAATATCCTTAAACCAGCGATCATCGTTTTGTTCCTTTGTATATCTGATATAGGCTTTCCCTTCAGCAATAGCATCTTTAACCGTCTGAATGTTCTTTCTTTTCCACTGGCTGGCAATAGCTTCAATAAAATTTCTTGGCAGCGACTGATTGCATTTATACAATGTCAGCTCTATCAAAGCATTCATCACACCAGGTTCCAGCTGCAGATCAGTGAGTACCGATTCAATAACCTGCAGATCTCGCTTTAACGGTTCTCTTCCTCCCAGTTTATCCTTCAGCAAATCATAAGGAGAGATATTTTCAAGATAATTAATATGTTTATCTAGAGTCGATTCTCCTGCCGGCTGCTGCAGCAGAACTGACTGTTTATGAAATATTTCATCAAATTTTTCTGGCATTTTAAGATCATAATAGTTTCGACAGTAATCAATAAATGCTTTCTTATCTAAATGCCCATTAACCATATTGCTTTTAACAATATCCAGCATATCAACCTCATTGATTTTATATAATATTCCCAGCTGCTGAATCAAACGAATATCTTCCTGTGAAAACATCTTTCGATTGAGCTGTAAACTGCTTAATCCCTGATAAAAAAGATCTAGATCATAATCTTTTTCAATAATATTCTGTTTCTTTGTCTGATAGTCCTTTTCAATGAGGACCTGCTCATTATTCAGCTGTATATCAAATACATCCGTAAATGATGCAGACACATCATCATAATGAGCAAGATCCACATGATATGTCTGAAAAGGTACAACGGTTTTTTCATATTCATCATTCAACCGCTGCTGTAAAAGGGTATTAAGAATTCTGTGTTTGATAAACTGATCTGCAGATAATGGCATTTTCAGATCAAAAAGATAACGATGATCATTTCGTTTGACATATGTAGAAATCAAACCTACCGCTTCCAGTTTGGAAAATGCCTGTGAAAGCGATGACTGTGAAAAACCGGTAATTTTGCATATTCTTGAAATCAATGAAGGTTTCTTTGTCAAAGTCAACTGATTCATTTCTGAAAACAGCGTTAAATAAAGTGTCGCAGCTTCGATTCCAATCAATGGCTGATAAAGCTGTAAAATTACTCTGTAATCTTCATGATCAAGAGCATGACTGGAACGAACCTGATATATATCACTCATTGATAATGTTTTCATCTTTAATTCCTTTCATCATATTTTCTATCTGCTGATACAGATTTTCTATTTCCAAACGATTATCTAAAACAAAATCTGCTTTTTCTTTTTTGATATCAATAGAAATCTGATTAGCCATGATCGTACTGGCATAAGCTGCATCAATATGATCACGTTTCATCAGTCTTTCACGCTGTGTTTTTTCATCGACATAAACAACGATGATTTTATCACAAAGATACTCCAGATGCGATTCAAATAGTAGAGGAATATCCAGAAAAATAAAATTTTCACTGTGATGAATCGCAATAGCTTCTTTAAGCTTTTGAATCACATAAGGATGAATAATATCTTCTAACTGTTTTTTTGCTTTTTTATCATGAAAAATGATTTTTCCCAGCGCCTTTCTGTCAACGATTCCCTGATGAACACATCCAAACAGCTGACTCACCTGATCGATACACTTTTGATCTGTTGTCAAAGCATTTCTTGAGAGCCAGTCAGCATCAATAACGATATACCCATGATCGCGCAGATAATTCGTCACTGTGCTTTTCCCACAGGCAATAGAACCTGTTATTCCATAGACCTTCATCGTCTTGCCCTCTGACAGATCGGACAGAAATAAGTTCCTCGCCCGTTGACCATGATCTTCTTGACATCGTGTCCTAAAGGACACGTCGTATTCATATGGATTTTCAACTGTACCTGAAACAAACCATCAATACCATTGCTGCTAAAAGAATGGATCGTCGTTCCTCCCTGCTCAATCGCACTGTTTAAAATGATTTTTGCCGTTTCAATCAGTTCATTGACTCTCTTTTTACTTAATCTGTTGGCAGGTGTACGCGGATCAAGATGCATCAGATAACATATTTCATTAGCATATATATTGCCAATGCCACACATCAGGGTCTGATCAAGCAAAGCTGTTTTGATCGGAACAGTTTTCCTTTTCAGCTGTCTGTAAATCGTTATTCCATCAGCTGTAAATGGTTCAGGACCCAGTTTATTTAATGGCGCCATATTTTTATAGTTATCTCGGTCAATCAGCACCATTCGTCCAAATTTACGGGTATCATTATAACGAAGCTGATGTCCATCATCAAGTTCAAAAATCACATGATCATGTTTAGACAATTCATCACTTGGCTGGCACAGGATATATTTCCCTTCCATCCTCAAATGAGAAACAAAAGCACAGTCATCCATTTTAAAAATCAGATATTTGCCAACTCGGTCAATATCACGAAATGTCTGTCCAGCCACTGCTTTAACGAAATCATCAGGATTTCCTTCAATGATCTTAGGATAGAGAATTTTCACATCAGTGATTTCTCTGCCAATGATCAGCTGCTGCAATGTTCTTCTGACTGTTTCTACTTCTGGTAATTCTGGCATATTTTCACCTACTTCAATTCATACCAGTTCTGGGCATAGGCACCTTCGGCTTTCAATTCCACAGATAACTGGTATGCTTTTTCCATTCCTTTTTTGACTAAGTCCATAACCGTTGTCAGCTCTTCTTTTTTTACATCAAAAATCAGTTCATCATGCACCTGCAGGATCATTTTTGATTTTAACTGATATTCTTTTAATAAATGATCAACTTTGATCATTGCCAGCTTGATAATATCAGCTGCAGATCCCTGAATAGGCGAATTCATCGCCAAACGTTTCCCAAATTCCTGTCTCATATAATTTTTTTCATTGATTTCTGGGATATATCTTTTCCTGTTTAAAACTGTTGAAACATAGCCATGTTTTTTGCCAAAGGCAATATTTCTGTTCATGTAATCCTGAATCTCATGATACTGTTCAAAATATTTCTGGATAAAATCACGTGCTTCCTTAACACTGACACCCAGCTGTTCTGATAATCCAAAATCAGACATTCCATAAATGATTCCAAAATTAACTGCTTTCGCATTTCGTCTCATCAGCGGAGTCACCTCATTTTCCGGAACCCCAAAGACAACACTGGCAGTATGAGCATGAATATCTTTATCCTCATTAAAAGCCTGAATCAGACTTTTCACCTGTGCCAGATGTGCAAGAACTCTAAGTTCAATCTGCGAATAATCAAAAGAGACCAGATAATCGTATTCAGGAACAAATGCTTTTCTAATCATTTTTCCTTCTTCCGTCTTGACCGGAATATTCTGTAAATTTGGATCTGTTGAAGATAGACGTCCTGTCTGCGTTAACGCCTGATTATAGATAGTATGAATTTTACCATCAATAAAAATCTGTTCCTGTAAACCAACGATATATGTTGAATATAATTTACTGAGCATACGATACGTCAAAACTTTATTGATGATTGGATGAACATCTTTTAATTTATTTAAAACATCAACAGCTGTTGAATATCCCGTTTTTGTTTTTTTGGCATGAGGCAGCTGAAGATCTTCAAATAGAACTTCTCCTAGCTGTTTTGTTGAAGAAATATTAAATTCTTTATGTGCCAGCAGGTAGATTTCTTTTTCCAGTTGTTTAATTTGCTGCATGAAATCATTTTCCAGCTGTCTAAGTACACTCAAATTAACTTTAGCACCCTGAAATTCCATATCACTTAATATGAAAGCAACCGGCATTTCAACATCCTTAAACAGTTCATACTGCTGATCATCTTGCAGCTTTCTAATGACCTTATCCTTCAGGTCAAAAACAGCTTTTGCCTGCAATACATAATGTCTAGCTAAAACATCAATATCAGGAATATGTTTTTTCGCACCTTTGCCAAACACCTCTTCATCGTACTTCAGATCATAATACTGAAAATAATCACAGACAATTTTCATCTCATCTTTTAAAGATGGATTTAAAATATAGGCTGCTAACTGCAGATCAAAAACATAGCCATTGATTTCTAAACCATGCCATCGACAGGCATTAATACATTTTTTGATATCGTAACCATATTTTTCTATTTTATCATTTTTCAAATAATCCTGGAAGTGAACATCTTTGATAGCATCTTCCAAAGAAATATAGCAGGCTTCTCTATCATTGTATAAGGCAAATCCTAAGACCGGTGATTTATGATAATTCTGATCATAAACACCAACGATCAGAGCACTGCTTTCAGTTATTTCTGGAAACTGTTTGACAATTTTATATGTTAATGGTTTTTCCTGTTTCAGATTATCTGATACTTCCATTCTTTTCAGCAAAGAATTCATATCATATCGTCTGTAAAAAGCTGCCAGTTTTTCGTAGTCATAACCTTTATATTTCCAGTTTTCCAGATCCAGTTCAACAGGCGCATCAGTCACAATTGTCGCTATTTTTTTAGATAAAATTCCTAAATCAATATGATTTCTGACCTTTTCTCCCATTTTTCCTTTCAGTTCATCCATATGTTCCTTTAAGTTTTCCACTGTTCCATACTGATAAAGCAGTTTCAAAGCCGTTTTTTCCCCAATTCCAGGAATTCCTGGAATATTATCAGCACTGTCACCCATCAGTCCCAGCAAATCACGCATCTGATCAGGCTGCAGCTGATACTTATCATAGAATGAATCTATCGTGATGATTTCATAATCATTGGACTTTTGTGGCTTTTTATACTGTACTATGTTCTTATCAATAAGCTGCATCATATCCTTATCATTGGTATAGACTGCCACAGTCATATCCTGCTTCGATGCTTTTTTGGAAATTGTCCCAATGATATCATCACCCTCATATCCTTCAATTTCTATATAAGGAATATCATGGGCATCCAGATATTCTCTCACCATTGAAAACTGACAGATCAGTTCCGCCGGAGTTTCTTTTCGTGTTCCTTTATATTCTTCAAGCAGTTCGCTTCTAAAAGTTTTACCTTTTGCATCAAAAGCCACAACCAGATATTCTGGATTCTGTCTGATCAGCTGCTCTAAACGATTCGCAAACCCGTATACCGCATTCGTAGGTACACCATCTTTATTTACCATCAGATTACCCATGGCTGCAGTTGCATAATAACAGCTAAACAGCCAGAAATTTCCATCTATTACTACTATATTTTCCATTGCATACCTCTTTACACTATATCTTTTACTGTATTGACAATTAAAGACAGCTTATCTCTATTATCAATTTTTCCTTCAATATACACTATTTTCCCTTTTTCTAAAATACTTTTTGCTTTCTGATAGGCAAACGAGAAAACAACACCCTCAATATTTCCTGTTTCATCATAACCTTCAATAAAGCACATCTCATTTCCTTTTTTATCAACAATTGGTTTTATTCTTGAGATATACAAAACCACATCGACTTTTTTTGAAACATACTGATTGAGCAATGATACTGGAATAACTGACGAATTCAGTTTCTGTTTGACATAGACGATCGGATGTTTCGACAGATAAACTCCCAAAACATTTTTTTCCGCTTCCAGTTTCATCATTCTGTTTTCATTCATATGATCTAAAATTGGTGGTTCATCAATACCAATACTTCTTTTTAAATCAGCATATTCAGTCAGTTTCGGCAGATTTGCCTTAATTGTTGCACGATTGAGATGAAATTCATCAAATGCTCCTGCATCAACCAGACTCTCAAACATCTTGCTATTGACCTTAGAATTATCCATTCGCGAAATAAAATCAAACAAATCAAGAAAAAGACCATTCTTTTCTCTTTCCTCAACAATCGCTTTATATCCTGCCATTCCCACATTTTTGATACCTAAAAGAGAATAGCGCAGATTCCCATTCTCCAGTTCAAAACGATTGGTTGAATAATTAACCGAAGGCAACAGAATCTTAATACCATATTTTCTAGCTTCAGCAATATAATTAGTCTTGTTTTTATCACTGTTCTGCTCATTTGTTAAGACCGCACTGTAAAAAGCCAAAGGATAATTGGCTTTGAGATAAGCCAGTTGATAAGCAACAATTCCATAAGCAACAGAATGTGATTTATTAAACCCGTAATCAGCAAATTTTTCAATCAAGTCAAAAATTTTCTGTGCAATTTCTCTCGAATAGCCTTGCGCAATTGCCCCATTAATAAATTCATCCTTCATTGATGCCATCAAACTGGCCGTTTTCTTTGACATGGCTTTTCTTAAAATATCAGCCTTTGAAAGTGAAAAGCCTGCAATCACCTGGGCAACCTGCATGATCTGTTCCTGATAGATAAAAATGCCATTGGTTGATTCAAGAATATCTTTTAATTCAGGAACTGCATATTCAATCTTTTCCTTTTGAAAACGCCTGGCCAGAAAATGCGATATTTCACTCATAGGTCCTGGACGATACAAAGCAATCGCATCAATGATATCATTGAGACAACGTGGTTTCATCTGCCTTAATAAATTTTTCATACCTGCCGATTCTAGCTGAAAGACCCCTAAAGTATCCCCAGCTCCCAGCATGTCAAAAGTTTTTTGATCATGATAATTCAGTTCATTAAGATTAAGCTGAATATGATCCTGCTTTTCGATACTTTTGAGAATATAGGAAATGATTGTTAAATTCTTCAAACCTAAAAAATCCATCTTCAGCAAGCCAGCATCCTCAATATAATCTTTTGAATACTGCGTCAGCAGATGATGATTTGGTCCTTTGGTCAACGGGACGATTTCATCCAGAGGATTACTGGATAAAACCACTCCTGCAGCATGCATTGAAATATTTCTAGGCAGATGTTCTACAACACAGATTGCCGGCAGAATTCTTTTCAAAGCAGGTTCCTGATTAATAAGATTCTGAAAAGCGTATGAGGTTTCATAGACTTCTCGAACTGTTTTTTTATTTTTACCGGTGGGAATATATTTCGTGATAAGTTCCAGTTTAGGAAGTGGCACAGAAATGACCTTGCCAAGATCTTTCATAGCAACTTTTGGTCCATATGTAGAAAAAGTAACAATCTGGCCAACATGCTGCTGACCATATTTATTGATGACATAGTCAACGACCTCATCTCGGCGATCATCCTGAAAATCAATATCAATATCTGGCATCGATATTCTTTCCTCATTGAGAAATCTTTCAAAAAACAAATCAAACTCAATAGGATCAACGTTAGTGATTCCTAAAACATAACTGACCAGACTGCCTGCCGCTGATCCTCTTCCCGGTCCAACTAAAATACGATGATTTTTAGCGTATCTGACATAATCAAATACAATCAGAAAATAATCATTGAAACCCATTTTATTAATGACCAGTAATTCTTTTTTCAGTCTTTGGATATATTTTTCTGGTACTGTCTGACCTTTAAAACGCTTCTTTAATCCAACAATGCATAACTGTCGCAGATAACTTTCACTGGTAGCTTTTACCGGCAATGGATATTGCGGTAAATGCATCTTATCGGTTTCGATGGTCACATTGCACCTTCTTAATATGTCATTTGTATTCTCAACGATTTCTCTTGAAAACTGCAGCGACATTTCATATCCGTCTTTAAGATATTTTTGATCGGTAACTGGCTGGTGATGAATATCCAGTTTATTTCCCTGAGCACTGGCCTGTAAAAGATCCAGTGTCAAAGCATCTTTTTTATCCAGATAGCAGACTGCGTTAGAAGCACATACCCTGATATCCTGTAAGGTTGCCAACGCTTTCAGTCTTTCATTTAAATGCTGCTGCAGCCTTAAATGATGATCCTGTATACATATATAATAGTTTCTGCCAAAATATCTTTTAAACATTTCCAGATATTTTAAAGCTTCTGACTCAAGTTCTTTTAAAACAAGTCGTTCAACGATTCCTTCTTTACATCCTGATAAAACAAAAATATGATCTTTATATGTCCTTAATTTTTCAATATCGATGGCATGATCGTCGCTTAAATTAATTTCGCTGCAGATCTTCATAAGATCATGATAGCCAATCTGATCGATACTTAATAAAAGAAAAGGATAAATTTCACCCTGAACCGAAACACTTGCCTGCATCCCAAAAACAGGTTTGATTCCATATTTATGACACGCTTTAGAAAACTCCAGTGCTCCATACATATTATCAATATCTGTCAAAGCCAAAGCTTCCAGTTTCAATTCTTTTGCCCGTGCACAAAGCTGATCAATCAGAATCGTGCTATTTTGAAAACTGTAGCAGCTGTAAACATTCAATTCACCAATCACTTTTATCCACCACCTTTTCAATTATTATACGCTAAAACATATCTTAATAAAAGTTTTATAAAAATGTTTTACAAGATAATAAAATCAGCATCATTCCCACATAAATAGCCAGAAAAACATAAAGCATTTCAATAAAATCTACACACCATACCAAAAGAATCAGCAGCCGAAACAGATAAAGATAAATTACATAATAATGATATTCAATCTGCAGAACCTTAAATTTTTTCTGCCATAAAATAATGATCACTGACAAAAACATCGCAATAAAATGAAATGGTATCCAGATACCAGAAAGAACGATCTGCATAAGCATACATACCCCTACGAGCATCTGCATTTTTTTTATTCTTAATAACATGTTATCACCATTACATTTTATGTATGAACAAAAAAAAGAACACTCTATTTTGAGTATTCCTGTAAACATTTTGCCAGCTGTGCTGGACAGCTTGTTGGTTTCATTCCACATTTAATATCCTTTAAGCGATTGATTACCTCGTCTACCTGCATTCCTTTCGCTAAAGCAGCAACTCCTTGTGTATTCCCATGACATCCTCCATAAAACGTTACATTCTGAATGATACCATCTTCAATTTCAACATGAATTTTTTTAGAACAGACTCCTTTAGGTGTATAATTGATTTCCATATGTTTTCCTCTCTATTTCCTGATTAATTTCACAATTGATGTTACATATGACTGATATAAATGACTGTCCACAGCTTTGATTTCCGTCACATGATAGTATTTTGACAAATCCTGAAGATCTTTAGCCATTGTACTAGGACTGATACTGATATAAATAATAGTTTCGACCTTGGCTAAACGCAAAGTATCCTTGATACTGCTGGATAAACCGTTTTTTTCATTATGAATAATGAATGTATCATAGATCTTCTTCTTTGCATATGGTACCACTTTTTTTTCAGCTGGTCCATAAATAAATTGAATATGATCATTATGAAGCTTTTTCGCATTATAAACAGCATCTTCAATATGTTCTCTTTTCTCATCAAAAGCAACAACATCCTGACCTAAATTCATTTCCAGTATTCCCAGTCCACAATACAGTGAAATAATCTTTCGACTTGATTTAACCATATTCTTGACAATTTTATTGATGATTACATATGCTTCCTGATTGTGTGGAAGATGTGATTTTATTGAAAAAAGATAATGCTGATCATTATAAATATATTCGTTTTTCATTTGCCCGAAAATTTTCTTATATCCCTGATTTTCAAAATCCTGATATTTTGATGTATTAACTGACATAAACAGACTGCTTACATCATTCAGTTTTCTGATATCCTGGACAACTTCGTCTTTCAGGCCATCCTGGCCAGTGATCAGAACAATATGCACATGGTCCTGAATCACTTTGACCTTTATGAATCGCAATCCTTTTTTAAACTTATCATTATAAACTTTACAATGATGTTTATTAAAAATATCTTCTAATGCCAGTAATGTCTGATTGATCAAAGGATGATGTTTCATACATCCCGTCATAATCGTCAGATATTTACTTTCACGCTGATAGATACCGAAAGTAATCCTGTCTTTAAATTCTACAATCGGCAGGTTTGCTTCCATCAGAAAATGCTCACGCTGATTCAATCCAATAACATCATGAATCTGAACATAAGACAGATCGATATCACTGTATTTATTTAATGATTCTTTGATCAGAGCCTTTTTATGTTCCAGCTGTTGAGCATAGGCAATATGCAACAGCTGGCAGCCCTGACATTCTTTATTCTGATAGCAGCTGCTTTTGATTCTAGCAGGAGAAGGTTTTACAATTTTCAGCAATTTTCCCATATAGTAATTTTTATTTTTGACCTGTTCTGTTTCAACTTCTACGATTTCACCAACAATTGCGTCTTTAACAAAACAGACTTTTCTATTGATATAAGCTATTCCTTCACCATTAATTCCTAATTTTTTAATTTCTACTGTTTTTTTCATTGTTCTCCATAAAAGAGGAAAAGCATCAATGATGTTTTCCCTCTTCTTCCTCTTTCTCTTCTTTGTCTTTTAAAAGAATCCTTAACTGTTCAATTCGATTTTTATGCATTTTACAGATAATGATTGTCGTGTCCGCAAAATGAATTCGATCATTCACTTTTGGAACACCCGAAAATTCTCCTAAAACCAGTCCACCAATCGATTCAAAATCTTCAGATTCAAAATTCGTTCCTAATTCATCATTAACTTCATTCAAATTCAGGCTGCCATCGACAAGAAACTCATGATCATTGATCCTGATGATCGAATAGTCATTATCATCATATTCATCATCGATTTCACCAACAATTTCTTCAACAATATCTTCAAAAGTGACGATACCACTCATAACCCCATATTCATCTAAAACAATCGCCAATGTTGCATGTTCTTTTCTCATTGATGCAAAAACATCATTGACCTGATTAAACTCATAAACAACAAAGGTGTCTCGCATATAATCCTTGACATTAAAATGTTCACGATCAATATCATAGAACAGCAGATCTTTAACATTTAAAACACCAACGATCTCATCAAATGATTCATCATGAACCGGATAACGTGAAAATCGTTCCTTATGATAAACTTCCATAAGTTCATCATATGTGCAGTCAACTGGCAAACTTTCTACATGAATTCGTGGCGTCATAATTTCTTTGATTTCAGTTTCACCAAATTCAAAGACATTATGAATCATTTCTTTTTCTTCTTTTTCAATAACTCCTTCTTCGTGACCAACTGTAACAATTGTCTTCAGCTCCTCTTCTGTCAGACTTGGGCCACTATTCTGGTCTCCACCTAACAGACGAATAAAGAATCCAGTAATGATGTTCAGAAAAACAACGACCGGTGTCGCCAGTACATAAGTCATTCTGACAAATGGCGTTAATGTTAATGCCAGTTTATCAGCATTTTTGGTTGCTAAGGACTTAGGAGTAATTTCTCCAAATATTAAAATCAGTAAAGTCATGATCCCGGTAGCATAGGCAATAATCTGCGCACCATCACCAAATATTGACATTATGGTTGCTGTTGACAAGGATGAAGCTCCAATATTGACGATGTTGTTTCCTACAAGTATTGCACTAAATAAATGATCACTATTATTTAACATTTTTTCAATTGTTTTTGCTTTTTTATTTCCATCTTCCGCCATATTTCTGATTTTGATCTTATTGACTGACAGAAAAGCTGTTTCACTGCAAGAAAACAATGATGATAAAGCAATGAGTATAATTAATAAAATGATATTCGTAATCTGGGTCGGGTCCACTTTTGATAATTCTCCTTTTTAAAATATTATTGAATGTATCATAGTATATTTATTCCCAATTGTCAATAATTTCAAAATAAAGCCCTTTCCCACATTTCTTTTTATTCTTTACCAACTGCCTGAGCAATCGGTCTGATACCTGCCATCACCTGTTCAAATTTTTCCGGTTTCAGTGACTGCGGTCCGTCGCATAATGCTTTCTCCGGATTGTTATGCACTTCGATCATCAGTCCATCACAGCCCGCTGCCACTGCCGCCTTGGCCATTGGTTCAACCAGCCACCATTTCCCTCCGGCATGGCTTGGATCGATGATGATCGGCAGATGTGTCAGTCTCTTGATT
>CASETM010000024.1 GCA_949290865.1 uncultured Bacillota bacterium | reverse complement strand
GTAATGATCGTTCCTTTAAATCCTTTCAGGAAGTTTTGTGGGTTTTGTGCACGCCTGTCTGGTCTGTATTCAAAAATCTTGATAGGATGTTGGCTTTCTTTGATGCTTGAATATACCCACATGCAGGATTTGGAAGTCGCTTCTTTACCAGGCTCATTCAACACTTGCACCGACGTTTCATCAGCATGCAGATGAGTTTCCTGAACAAGAAGCTCATGCATCCTGTTGACCAAAGGAATGAAATATTCTTTAGAAGCAATGATGATCCAATTAGCCATAGTTGTTCTGGATAATTTTAATCCCAGTCTCTTCCATTCTGCTTCCTGTCTGTACAGAGGCATATGGTTCACATATTTATCAGTAATGATCTGTGTAAGAGCACCTGGTGATGCATATGAATGTGGGATGACAGGATTTGGAGTGCCTGCTTTGATTCTACTTACTTTATTGTTTTTTCTGCATGCCCTGCATTCATAGCTCACTCTATAGATATCTTTGACATACAGTTTAGCAGGCTCATAAACAACTTCTGATCTGACAAATTCTTCACCAACTCGATGCATTGCAGAATGACATGCATCACATATTCTGTCCTTTTCATCTACATCATAGAGTTCTTTGACGCGTTTAAGATTTTCCAGTTTCAGCTGTCTTTCGCCCTTGGAACGTCCTTTGTTTCTGGTGTATCTGATTTCTTCAAGAATCTCTTTTTCACATTCATTTTCAGCCTCATCAAAAAGAGAAAGCTGCTGTGGATCAGCTGAAATTTTTTCGCTCTTTGATCCAAACAGTTTTCTCTTCAGATATTTGTTTTCTTCCAGGAGAAGGGCATTATCCTCCTTCAGGCTTTTGATGTCTGCCTGTAAAGAGGCAATGGTCGTGTTTAATTCTTCTATCATTTTAGTCAGATCAGCTATCATTGATACCATATTATCAGACGCAACTGCAGCAGAATCAGCCATGAAACTTCCCTCCCTGAACATACCTGAATTATACCATAAAACGCTACTTTTTACTATGTTTCAGGAAAATCATATCACTTTTCTGGCAGTGCTTTTCTGTATCATTTGAGGCTGAACGATAGAGAGTCCTTCAAGCAGCCAGCGAAACTGTTGAGCAGTGATTTCCCGTGCTTCCTGTTCATCTCTGGGCCACCTGAATCTGCCGTTTTCCAGTCTTTTATACAGAAGCACAAAACCATCACCTTCCCAGTATAGGGCCTTCATCACTCTTGTGTTTCTGCCGCAAAACAGAAACAGGGAATTAGAAAACGGATCCAGTCTGAAATTCTGCTGTACTACCGCAGCCAGGCCATCAATCTGTTTTCTCATGTCTGTGTAGCCCACCGCCATATAGATATGGCCAGCCTTGGAAATATCACCTGGCACAGTAACACCCTGATCATATTCATAATGGTATTTAAATCGCAATCATGTTTGATTTCGATTCGAATGCTTCCCTTTGTGATGATGACAGGTTCGCTCTCTGGCAGATCAGCAGAAACTGGGATAAATGAATTTTTTGATACTGTTTTTGCAGGCAGAGAAGGGTTATCCAGTAAATCGTTTCTGATCAGTCTGAGATATTTGTAATAGGTTGCCTTACCGACGTGATTTGAATCACACCATTCACTCAATGTCATATCGCTGTTATTAAAATATTCAATCAGCTGCTTCCATTTTTGAATACTTAACTCCTGCTTTGTTTTTCTGATATTATCATCCATAATGACACCTCCAATAGTTTTACAGGATAACATAGAGCTATATAGACTTTTCTGGATTTTTATGGAAATCCATAATTCTCTATGATATCTGTAAATTTACTGTGTCACAAACGATGATAAAATTAAACCCACCTTTTTATTTGGCGCTTACGATCAGTTTCATTTTTTTCAACATTTTCAGCTGTTGGTGTTGTTGTAATATATTTACTTATTGACATTGCAGGGATTACAAGAAATAATGTAACAACAAAAATAGTCAGGCTTCTATTGATTGCAAATTGAATTTGCTTTTTTTTATGACGATGATAGATCAAATACAATATAAGATATAATACAACAGCGAATATTAAAAGGCTCCCGATAAAAATCCCTATGAAGAAATAAAAATTCAGTAAATGCAACAGAAAAACAAAAAATATAGGAATATGTAAATAAAGAATTTTTATTAAAAAGTTTTTTATTGATGCTGTAAAAAGCACATATAGAAAAACAAGTATTAATGCTGAGAAATAGAAATTTTTTAAATAATCTGCTTTTAGATAAATATCAAATTTCCAAATATAAATGTCTTTTGCTAAAGCATCAATAATGAACTAAATATACATACCAAAGACTGTAAGTATAATAGTTTCTTCATATTCCTTTGATTTCAGCATATAGATTTCCTCCCTTAATTCATATGGCTTAAACTTCATGATAAAAAGTATTAGTTAAATTTATTATAACATCTGCAAAAAAAGTAGAAGACAATGACAAAATTATACTGCATTATGTCATATTTAGATTGTTTTATGTTTTATTCTTAAAAAAAATTGGAACTGGTCAGAAAAATGATAATAGTACTGTTATTCTATAAATTACCTACTAATAAAGAAAATATTTATGGTATAATATATAATAACTTTTTTTGGGAGTGGAGTGATATTTTTGAAGGTTATTATTGTAGTAGCAAAAAATGATTATAATGATTTGATTATTGAATACTTTACGAAATATCAATTTTTTCATGATGGAGCTTTGAACTTCAGTGCATTATATAGTCGTCAGAATTATTTAAGCATGTTTTATATCATGTTTATACTACTAACGAATGATAATATTTTTCCAGTGCTTAAACGAATGGATTTTGTTGATGAACATGGGATCATTGAAGATATCTTATGTCTGGCATCTAACATAAAATATAAATCAAAAACAGTGCATTATCACCAACAGGATCTGGTAATGTTTCTGTTTCAGACCGAATTAAAAGTAGGAACGATCTGGATCGTTGATGCATATGGTACTTTTGAACAAAATGAAGAAGCATCTTATGACATTTATGTAGAAGAGGAAAATTGTCTGTATAAACATATCAGACAGTCAGATGTATTTAAAGTCATGAAACATAATTTATTTCATTGATTTTTGTTAAATATCAAGTCAATAAAGAGGTGAAATTATGAATAGTGTATTTGACGTTTTACCACTGAATTTCTTTAATGTTTTTCATAAAAATAAGATAGTAATGAGTGAGTGTCTTTTTGTACTTTATGACTACATGAAAGAAGATACTGCTTTTGCTTCACTTAAAGAAAATATTATTTTTGAATTAACCAAATATTTTAATAATCATGTTGTTGAAATCGAAGATATGGATAGTCATCAGGCAAAAGATAAAGCCTATTATGTCTATCGACGTTTTAAAGAGTGCGGCTGGATCGTTGAAGAAATGGGAAATAATTATCAGATTTATGCTAGTTTTGAAGATTATGCCATCCATATTTTAGAAGCGTTAAAAAATCTAGATAAAGAAAATGATGTTGAATATTCCAGTATGGTTTACGGTATTTATAAATCATTTATTAATTTTGACATAGATAATGGACATAAGATACTGGAATCAGAATATATACGAACAAAAGAGTTAATGACAAAATTAAAAAATCTGAATACAAATATCAAGCGTTATATTAGAAAACTGTTAAAAGATAATCTTAAAAATAATTTAAATGATGTTTTGGAGGCTTTATTAAGCGATTATCAGGTAAAAGTTATTGATCGGGCATTTTATAATCTGACAACAAGAGATAATCCAGTAAAATATCGAAATAGTATCATTCTGCAAATCCAAAAAATAAGAGATCATGATACATGGAGCAATACGATCATTAACCATATTATGGAAACAAAAGATCTTGATCATTCGGCTGCTGAATCACTTTTTGATCAGCAAACAACCTATATTCTTGATGCATTTGAAAGTATTATGAATCTTATTAATGAAATCAGTCATAAGAATGAAAGATTTGTTGCAACAGCAACCAATCGTATCATGTTTTTGATCAATGTCAAAGAGGATATTAGTGGAAAAATCAATGAAATTATAAAATTTGGACAAAAAGATCAGGCTTTTCTTGAAGATGTTTCAATGATATCTCTTAATAAATATGTTGATCAGGATTCATTATATGCACCTCGTCAGCCAAGAAAAATCATTGCCGCCAAAGAACTCATACAGCCTTATTTAGATGAAGAAGTTCGTCAGGCTGCCCTGGAAAAGATGAAATTAAATCAGAAGTATACAAGAGTTGCTGTTGAAAAAAATGTTTTAGAAAGACTGCAAGAAGACCAGGAAATTCTTGGTTCACAATATTTAGCAGAAAAAGAAGATTTGGCATTGTTTGTTTTAACATGGTTATATGGCTATAGCGCTCATAGTCGCTATGTGATTGAACCATTAGAAGAAATTGTGACGAAAGATCGGTATCAGTTTAGAGATTTTGTGATTAAAGGAGCTAAGACCAAATGAATAAAAATGAAATAATGCATAAAGTAACAGAAGAATATACAGAACTTTCAGATCTTCAGAAAGATAAGTTTTCGCGAGTCGTCAATCGTTTACTGGCAGTTAACTTTTTATGTGGTGCCAGAAAGAGAGATCGTGATGATTATTATTATATTCAGAGTCATGAATTTCTATTTAAAAATTTCTTTTGGCTTTTAGACTATGAATTTTATTTAAAGAAAGTAGATAGTATTGCGTATATTCAAAATCAGCACCACTATAATCATCTTCATTTGAATCAGCTATATTCGCTTGTTCTGCTTTTGCTTAGAAAAATGTATTTTCAAAAAACGCTGGAACTGCAAGACGGTGATTTTATTACTATGACCATTGGTGAATTACACAATGAGATTGAAACCACAGGTCTTTATGATAAACGCATTACCAAAACGGAACTAAAAGATCTTTATCAGTTTTTATCACGATATAATATTTGTGAAAGAATTGGTGATTTAAATGATGATGATACCAGGCTTATCATTTATCCAACGATTAATTACATTTTACCAGTTTCTAAAATTGATGAACTGATAAGTCGAATAAACAGCTATAAAAAGGGGAATCCGGATGAAAACATTAACAAGAGTGAAACTGATTAACTGGCATACATTTGTCAATGAAACATTTGATGTTTATCATAATACCTTAATGACTGGGGAAAACAGCACTGGGAAGTCAACAATTTTAGATGCACTGCAGTATGTTTTGACAGTAGGAAGATGTAAATTTAATAAGGCAGCCAGTGATATTGGCAATCGTACATTAGAATCATATGTTAGATGTAAAACTGGTAAAGAAGGACAGGAATATGAAAGAAATGGTGATGTAACCTGTTATATTGCTTTGGAATTCTATGATGAAAAAACACGGCACTATCAGGTGATCGGGGCTGCAATTGATGTCATGAACGGTACAAAGCCGATTCGCGATTTTTTTCAGATTGTTAATGCTAGAATTGAAGATATTGTTTTTATTGAAAAACAGAATGTTTTAACCAGAAGACAATTTAAAGTTAAATTGAATGAATTAAAATTGAATGCGCAGTTTAAAGATGTCATTAGAGATGCTGAAAAGCTATTTTCAATTGCTTTGGGAGTAAAAATCAAATATTTTGAATTGGTATCAAGAGCTCTAGCTTTTAAAGCTATTGATAATGTTTATCAGTTTATTATGGACTTTTTACTGAAAGAGGATTTCGTTGATATTAATCATTTAAGACAAAGTATTTTACATTATCAGCAGTTAGAAGAACAACTGAAAGTCAGTAAAAATGAATGTGATACTTTAGGTCAGATTGCCCAACAGTATGAAATCTTTCAACAAGAAGAATTTGACATTAAAGCAATCAGATTTGCAGTAGAAAAAGTAACAGAAAAAAGACTGTTACATGATATTAAACAGGCTTCAAAAAAAATTGATACATTTCATGTAAAACAAAAACAAAATCATCAAAAATTACGACAAATTGATGAACAGTATGATTTTTATCATAGACAGTTAGATCAGATAGAATCATCAATGAATGAAAATGAAGCATATCGCTTAAAAGCAACACTTGATCATGATTTTAAGATGTTAAATAAAGAAAAAAACAAAAATGAAAGTAAATATCAGGATATCATTCTTAAATTAAAGCAAGAAGCCAAACTGTTTAAAAAACTAAAAATACAAAAGAAGTTTATTGAATATATCGAAAAGCAACAGTATGACAGTCAATCATTAAATGAGTTGATACAAGATGTTATTCACTATATTAATAACAAAGCAGATGAGCTAAAATATCAAATCCAAAATCAAAAAAATCTGTTAAAGATCAATGTTGATAATTACAATCAAACACTTGAACAATACAACACTTTAAAAAGCAATCAGTTTTCTTACAGACAAGAGGTACAGGGACTAATTGATTTACTTAAAGAAAAGTTGTCTGATCATTATGGCAAAGAAATCGAAGTCAAGCCATTATGTGAATATATCGAAGTTAAAGATGAAAGTTGGCGTCATGCTTTGGAAGGATATTTGAATACACAAAGATTCGATATAATCATTGATCCTGAATATTTTTCTTATGCCTTGCTGATTTATGAAGAGTACAAAAATCAAAGAGGAATCTTTGGTGTTGGAATTGTTGATGTGGCCAAGTTAAAAAAATACGGTGATATTGATGTTAAGGGGACTTTGGCTGACCAGTTGATTTGTCGAAATACATATGCAAAATGGTATATCAATATGTTGTTAAAAAATGTTGTATGCGTTGATGATGCAAGAGAATTGCGTCATCACCGTACTGCGATTACCAGAACGGTGATGCTCTATAAAAATTATACGGTTCGAGCACTCAATCCTCGAATCTATAAAACACCTTATATCGGTTATCATGCTATTAAGCTTCAGTTAGAAATACTGGAAAAACAATTAAATCATTTACAGGTCAAAATTGAACAAGATAAGACTGTTTTTGATCAGTTGCAAAAGAATCTTGACATGATCAGACAATCACAAATTTTGCAGCTTTTTTATCAGATAGATATCATAGATGAATATCAGTTGTTAGTTAAACAGATACAGCAAATTCAAAATCAAATCAATAATTTAAAATTAGATGATTCTTTGCTGACTTTACAGGATGAATATAATACAGCGTATCTTCAATTTGAAGATATAAAAGAACAAAGGAGACAGCTTACTGAAGAAATAGGAAAAATAAAATATCAAGTGAATGATCTATCTCAAATGCTTGCTATTCATCAACAAAATCAGGAAGCTATTCATGAAACAATTGTTCAATATGAATTAGATCATATTGATGTCACTAAAAGATCTGATCAAATAATTATTGAACTTGAAAAACAATTTTTTAGAGATTTCAGAAATACTCTTAAATTGCTGGAACAAAAGTATATTCAAAAGAATAAAACTGTATCCGATTTGAAAAATAAAATTGAAATACAGATGAACAATTATAATAATGAATTTAATATTGGTTTTGAAAATTCAATAGATGATATGCAAAGCTATTTGCAAAGATATTATCAGCTACGTGATATGGATATAGTTGATAAGACAGAAAAAACAAGACAAGCAAAACTGAAATGTGAAGAATCATTTAAAACTTCATTTATTTCTGGCCTTCATGAAAAAATAGAAAATGCGAAAAGAGATATTAATATGTTAAATAAAGGCTTGATGAAAAGAAACTTCAATGGGGAGACATATGAATTTGTTGTAACAGCAACCAAAAAGGACAACTTTAAGAACTACTATAAAATTATTCAGACTGGTAAAGATTATATTGCTGATAATCTTTTATCTGAAACTTTAGATGATAGCCAAAGACGCATCATGGATGAATTGTTTACGAAACTTTCAGCAACTGATAATAATAAAGAAACTGAAAAAATGTTAATGGAATATACTGACTATCGTAATTATTTAGATTATGATATTAAGATAAATTATGATGATGGAACATTTGCTTATTTTTCTAAAGTCAATAAGGAAAAATCTGGTGGTGAAACCCAAACACCATTTTATGTTATCATGGCTGCCAGCTTTGAGCAGGTCATTCAAAACCGTAATCAAAATGAAGATTTTGGCTGCGTGGTACTTTTAGATGAAGCATTTAATAATATGGATGAAAGAAGAATTCAGGAAATGATTCAATTCTATAATGAAAGGGATATCCAGACATTTATTGTTGTACCACCATCAAGAGCTGCTACGATCATACCTTATGTCAATACGAGGTTACTGGTCATCAAACAAAATAATCATTCATTTGTGGAAGTAATCAGCGATGAAAGAAAAACATTATGAAATACTGAATATACTGATTGATAAATATGAAAACAGTGCAGCTTTTAAAGGAACTTCATTGAGAAAAAGAAAAATACAATTAAAGTTATATCAGGTATATCCTCATTATGGAAAGAGTGAGCATTATTCAGAAACCGAGGAAATTGAAAATGAAGTTGACATCTTATTTAAATTACATTTTATTAGAGAAGGAAAAAGCAGTGATTTTGGACACCGTGATATCATTTTAAATACAGATGAAGAAATGATCGATCAGATTTATCAATATTTAGGACGAGCAAATTTAAAACAAGAGCAGCAATATTTTCTAACAACACTCGAAAGTTATCAAGAAAATAATTGGATCAATAATTTTTTAAAAGAAATTAAATTGAGGACACAAAATTTTCAATCATTATATCCATATTTAGAGTCGAATTCAGTTCAAGAATTACAGGATATTATACGTATATTGAATTTTATGCAATCATTACATGAAGAAATATCATATCGTAAGTTCTCCATTATGACCTTACAGGATTCGAAAAAGTTAGAATTATATAAAAACAAGATTTATCACATCATTCATGATTTTTATGATGATACAATCAATAATGAAAATGAAGCGTTTGAAACTTTTGGAATCATTAGGAATCCATCTATGATTTTTATCAAAGGAAATATGCGTTTTCAAATAAAAGATCAGGTCATTGATTTGAAAAATCTTAATTATCATTTTAGTTTTTATAGTGATTATATAGCTGAATTAGAAATTATAAATATTCATGCTAAAAAGATTATTACGGTAGAAAACTGGACTTCATTTAATGATTTAGAATTAAAAGATGCCCTCATTATTTATTTGGGTGGGTTTCATCATTCAGCAATAACACAGTTTTTACTTAAGATTTATTATTTTTTAAATGATAAGGTAAGCTATTATCATTTTGGTGATATAGATGCTGGTGGTTTTTACATATATTTGAATCTTCTAAAAAAAACAAATATACCATTTCAGACTTGGAAGATGAATCTACATATTTTAAAGCAGTACGAAAAGTATGCTAGACCATTAACTCAAAATGATATCAGTCGACTAAAAAAAATCAAAGAAGAAATGCATGATTCAGTAATAGATTACATGTTGGAAAAAAACATCAAATTAGAACAGGAAATTATAACAAGTGAATAGAGAATCATTATATAATGAGGATAAGGAGGAGCAAGAATGAAATATCAAATATTAGGAGATTCAGATTGTCCATTGGTACATATTGATCTGGGAATAAATGAAAAGGTCAAAATTGAACGGGGAGCCATGGCTTATGTTTCTAATGTAGAACTGGAAGGGAAAATGAACAGTTCAAAAAGCGGTTTTGGTGGTTTATTAGGTGCCATCGGAAGGAGCATGACCAGTGGTGAAAGCATGTTTATCACTCATGCTACAGGTAGAAGCAATGATGCCTATCTAGGAATTGCACCACCAATTCCTGGAAAAATTAAATGTCTGCATGTTGATGCTTATGCGCAGTATTGCTTAAATACAGGAGCATTTTTGGCCAGTGATGACGGGGTAGACTATATCATGAAATCACAAAGCGTAGGTAAAGCATTATTTGGTGGAACCGGTGGTTTCTTCATCATGCAAACTAAAGGAATTGGAGATATTCTGGTGAGTGCCTTTGGTGATATCTTACCATTAGAAGTGACACCAGATAAACCAATTACCATTGATAATGAACATGTTGTCGCTTGGGATGCGTCATTAGATTATGATATACATGTTGCCAGTGGCCTGTTTGGTTTTACTACAGGAGAAGGTTTAGTTAATGAATTCCATGGTCAGGGAATCGTTTATATCCAAACAAGAAATATTCATAATCTAGCTGATGCTGTAAGACCATTTTTACCAACATCTAATTCATAATTAATTGACATAATATTAAAAACCTCATGGGAAAAGTACAGATTTTAAGTACTTTGTACTACGAGGTTTTTTATTTAAAAAGATGTGTCGTTTGATTATTTCTCAGGCAAATTTCTAGTGTTGATCAAGATTTGATAGATGGCATATACAGCAACGATCATTTCTGTTAATGGCATGGCTAGCCATAAACTTTGCCCGCTAATAAGTGGTAATATTAAGATAAACAAGCCACTGATGATTAAGCCTCTTGTTATCGAAATCATAAAAGCTGTTGTTGGTTTAGATAATGCCTGAAAATAATATGTTGAATAGACATTAATGGGCAGTAGCAGAAATGAAAGACCATAACAGCCAATGATGCCAGGAGCTATTTTTAAAATTTCTTTTGTCGGTGTCATAAAGATATTGACAAATATTTGTGGTGCCAGTATTGATAATGATGTCCAGAATAAACTGAAAAAAACAACTGTATAAATGGAATACTTTAAGGTTTCTTTGATTCGATTGCCTTGTTGTCCACCAAAATTGACGGAGATAATTGGCTGTGATGCCTGACCTACACTATAAGCACAGCATTGTACAAACGTAGAAATATTAACAATAATTCCATAGATAGATAATTCATTGGTTCCTAGATATCGCATAATTTGACGATTAAATAATATGGTTAAAATGCCCATGGCAACATCGATAAAAAATGTTGAAAAACCAGTAATGCATATTTTCTTTAACTGATAGCATAATCGATGAGGTCTTGCTATTTTCAATGTGTTTCGTTTTGAAATAAAGTGAGTCAGTATGATCATTAAAGAGATAACAGATCCCATGGCAGTAGCTAAACCTGCACCAAAAATGCCCATATCAAAACCAAAGACAAAAATATAATCACCAATGATATTGAAGATACCACCACTAAAAACCGCAATCGTAGCAAGCGTTGGATTTTTATCATTTCTTAAAAACGCTGATAGCATTTGTACAAACAAGAAACTAGGTACGACAAATTTAATAGGAATCAGATAAGCTTGGGCAAGTGATAAAAGATGATCTTGTGCACCAAAAAAGATCAATAGCTCTTTATCAAAGAAAATAATCACGAACCAGATCAAACCCGATAGCAGCAATGAACCAATCAGTGATGCTGTAAAAAACTCATTTTCATTTTGTTTATGATGTCCTTCAATCCCTTTTAATATACTAAATAGTACCGATCCACCAATGCCCATCAGCAATCCTAAACTAAATATTATATTCCAGATTGGAGCGATGATTGCTAAAGCGGCTGTCCCTTCAGGTCCTTGGTACTTGCCAACCATGGCCATATCGACAATAGAATAGATTGAAGTAATCATAGCACTGCCAAAAGCTGCACAAAGGACAGATATTTCAATCTGTGCCTTGTCCAGCTTATCATTTCTTCATGAATGATTTGCCCTCCGAGCGTCTTCATTATAACAAAGACATTGATTATGTCAAGGATAAAAATAAACCATGTCAAAAACATTTTTCTTAATCTTGCTGTTTTGATTTATTGCTGATAAAATCAAAAGAACATAGAAAAGAATATTTCATTGTTTGATGATGTGACTTTTTTCTCATTTTTGTTTTCTTATTGTTTTTATTTATGAAAATATTTTACTATTTTTTCTTATTCCCTTTTTTTATGGTTGCTATTTTTTAGAATAAGAGAGAAGGAGGATAATATAGACAAGTCAAAAATTAATGATTTTATCGTGATAGTGTCATAAACAAACAATGAGATTAAAGTAAAAGTTTGAGTTAAGGAGCAAAGAGTATGATCAATTTACTAACGATGTTGAAAACCCAGGATAATTTTTCGCATAATGAACAGATTATTGTTGATTATATATTGGAACATCCTTATGAAGTTGTTGGAATGACAACTAATCAGCTGTGTCAGAAATGCTATGTTTCTCATGCAACGATTTATCGATTGTGTGAAAAACTGAATTTATCAGGATTTTCAGACTTAAAGGTGAAGATTTCGAATTCTCTTCATGATTTTCAAAAGGAAAATGATGATTTTGATTTTGATTTTCCTATCAAGCAAGATCAGACACATTATGAAATCATTAAAAGAATCAAAGAAGATTATGAACGAACATTAGTACTGACAACCAATTTATTCAGTTTAAATCAGTTAAAAATTGCTGTTCAGGCAATGAAAAGTGCGCAGGTCATAGATGTGTATACTTCAGCTGGAAATGTATTCTTTGCCGAAAATTTCAAGTTTCAAATGAAAGAAATAGGTGTCGAAATTCATGTTCCAATAGAAGAATATCAACAAAAACTTTATGCTGCAACGAGCGATTCCTCACATCTGGCCATTATCATCAGTTTTGGAGGCAGAGGAATGCTGGTTGAATCGATTGCGCATATTTTAAATGAAAGAAAGACACCGATTCTTTTAATTTCGGCTTATGAAATGAAATTAAAAGGAGCAACACCACTATGTCGTTTATATATCAGTTCACATGAAAATCATTATAAAAAAATATCATCGTATTCTACGAGACTATCAATATTATTTATTTTAGATGTTTTATATACCTGTTATTTTAAACTGGATTATCAAAATAATATTGATAAAAAAATGAAATACTATAATCTAATGAGAAAATAAAGAAAAATATGAGGTGATGAAAATGAATATTAAAGCAATTATGTGTGATGTTGATGGAACATTATTAACAAGTGAAGGTGTGGTTTCAAAAAGGACGGTAGATGCTATCAAAAAAGCACGAGAAAAAGGAATTTTATTTGGTTTATCAACAGGAAGAGATGTCAATAGTATTCAAACGCTTTTAAAAGAATGGGGAATAGATGGCTTAGTTGACAGTATTGTTGGTACTGGAGGTGCAGAAATTTATGATTACGTTTTAGGTGTTGATAAACAAAGTTATCCTTTAGATGGAAAACTGATTCAGGAAATTATCAATCATTATAAAGATATGGATGTCAATTTTGCTATTCCATTTGATGGTATCTTATTTGCACCTAAAGATGATGAACATATCCAGAATCTTTCTAGAGATGATAAGGTTCCTTATCAAGTTGTTGATTTTAATGAATTTTTAAAAGAACCTAAACCAAAGGTAATGATCGTTACTGATCCAGAACAAATGGAAGAAGTCGTAGAAAGAAGTAAGACATTTCATAATGATCAATATAAATCAGCTGCCCTGATTACTGCCAGTACACTTTTTGAGTATATGGATCCAAGAATTTCCAAAACATATGGTTTAAAACAAGTCATGGAAATGCACGGTATTGATATGAAAGAGGTATGTACTTTTGGGGATGCTGACAATGATTATGATATGACCCTCAATGCAGGTGTAGGTGTTGTGATGGCAAATGGAAGTGAAAAAACAAAGAGCGTTGCCAATTACGTCACCGATGATAATGATCATGATGGCATTGCCAAGTTTATTGAAAATTATATTTTATAATACTGTTTATAATAAAGAAC
The DNA here is from genome assembly GCA_949290865.1 of uncultured Bacillota bacterium. Classification (GTDB taxonomy): domain Bacteria; phylum Bacillota_I; class Bacilli_A; order Erysipelotrichales; family Coprobacillaceae; genus Faecalibacillus. Next base: position 11,425 of record CASETM010000024.1, on the reverse strand, counting down.
GACGATATAAGATAGTGTCGTTCTTTTGCTTTTTAAGATCAAGACTTTATGAACAGATAATTAATCGTTGTTTACGAGAGAGGTCTTTGATACATGATAAAAAAGGCCATCAAAAGTTTTTTATTAGTTATTTACTTCAAAAAATCTCATTACATAATTATTTTTTTTATCTTATAATAGAGATGCAAATGATAAAAAGGAGGTTTTTTATGAATAAATATACAGCAAACGCTGGGCAGACTTATATGCCGGTGCAAGATAATATTCACATTGATTTTTTACCGTACACAACACCAGCAAAACCATCACCGCTTCTCAAAACATATGAACTCAAGCCATCATATATTGAAAAAGGTTTTATCATTGCTTCACAAAAACAGCATTTTTTTACCAAGTTTGACTGCGCAAATGCTTGATTGGTTTTGGGCTAACATGGAAAAAGGATATTATCTATGGGCTCCTGGTCACATAAAAGATTTAGCTGGGTTAAATCTCCAGCTGAAGTAGGAATGGATCAATCGATTCATATGATTGCTGAAAGCTGTGCTAAAGGCGCTCCTGTATTTGGTGGGGAAGGTGTGCAAATCCACAGACTATCTTTAGATACCTTTTTCCCTTTTACTGACTGTCTTTCTCATGTCATCTGTGAGGGTGTCTTTAATGATAAAGACGAATTAGTGGATTCAACTGTTTATATGTGGGAAGACACTGTTGGTGGCATTAATCATATTACATTTACAGTTGTTAATACAAAATGCAGTGAACCGCCAGCTTTTATCAAAAAAATGTTAGCTGATAACCCTGACATTGAAATTGTTCCAAATTATGAAACAGATCATGATGACTATGAAGCGAGTCAATGGCCTGTATTTTTGCCAACATTATATAATCTTTGGAAGAATCATCCTGATCCTTCTCAAAATGTACAATGCTGTTTACAGGTAGAAAAAGATGAAAATGGACAATTTCATTACGTTTTTAAAAATGGACCAGTTAAATTATAATATTGTTTATAACAAGAATATACATGAATGAATCATGGTATTCTTGTCTTCTTTTTAAAAATAGAATATCATCAATGATGAATGAAGGTGATGGATGTGGCAGATCGTATGACAAAACAACAGCGTTCTCAAAATATGTCTCATATTAAAAGTAAAGATACATCGATAGAAGTAATGGTGAGAAAATACCTTTATCATAAAGGTTTTAGATACCGTAAAAATGTCAGTTTTCTGCCTGGTAAGCCCGATATTTATATTCAAAAATATAATACTGTTATTTTTGTCAATGGGTGTTTTTGGCACCATCATCATAACTGCAAGCTGGCTTACATCCCAAAGACCAGACAGGAATACTGGATTTCTAAATTTAACAGAAATATCGATAATGATCTAAAGAACTATAAAAAACTGAGACAGATGGATCTTAAAGTCATTGTTGTCTGGGAATGTGAAATCAAGGAATGTTTCGAATTTCGCATGAACGAACTGGTCAAAGAAATCCTGGGAGAATAAAGTATGTTCATTCTGTAGAGAATGACGATCATTCAAGCTTGTAAATAAGGTATAATGAAATAGGCGAAGTCTAGAAGACCTCGCCCCTTCCCGAACCGTACGGGCACCTTTCAATGCATACGGCTCTCCATTTCTAAGTGAGTTTTCGTTTTGTTATTTGATTGTATTCTAAAAGGTTTTGACTGACCTTTATAAAACATTCTCTGCACAGACATATCTGCCTACGGTTTATTCTTATCATTTCTTTTATGATATGGGAATAAGGCATATGCAGTGAACTTATCCTTTTTCTATGAAACATGACATGATGTTGTGGATTGCCACATATGTAACAGTTTCTTTTGAGAGGATTCGTATCTCTATATCTGTATTCCACATCCTGCTTGATTTTATTAAGCCACTGTGGAAAGAATGTTTTATCACGTTTGAATGAAGTGTATAAAGCTAATCTGATTGTTTTAGCTTTTCCCTTGTCATTCATATACGAATAAATCAGCTGTGTATGGTATTTCTTAAAAACTTTCTTTATTGAAATATCATATTTACGTGCAATCGTATAGGCAATGGAATATTGGATGATATATTGGATTCTATGCATGTCATAGTAATTTCTACAGCCCTGATTATTGTTGACCAGCCCTCTAAGAACCTGATTACCATAGGTCATGATATCTTCTATGGGTTTACATAATAATCGTTTTATGGAAATAGGACTTCCAGATGCATCGCACATTCCATTGTCACGCAGTTTGCGTATGAGTTTTTGATTGTCAATGAGGATGTCAATGTTAGGGAAATCTCCTGTTGATGAGATAACCAAGAAAGTGTGCCTTTTCATTTTTCGCGTGTGTGATAAGGGTCTTTTCTTCACTGAGCCTGAGATGAAGTTTTTCTTCAAGGAATTGTTTGATTTCCTGCTTGAGCTGTTCAGCATATGCTTTTGAAGAAATGGTTCCTACTAAGAAATCATCGGCATAGCGTACGTAATGTACCCTACGAAATGAAGAATCAAAGTTGTCAACAGATGATGTTGACTTGAGCTCTTTCCTCAGTCTTTTGATTTCCTTGATATCATGCACCGATATTGCTTTGTTAAGCTGATATCTCAGTCTGGCATATTCAGGATTCTGTCTGCGATATTTTCCCATTGTATCACGCTTGATAACTTCTTCCATAAATCTATCCAGTTTATCCAGATAGATATTCGCAAGTATAGGACTGGCACATGAACCCTGTGCATTGCCCTGTTTTGTTGAATGGAATTTGCGTTCCATGTCAAAATATCCTGCCTTAAGAAGTTTATTGATGAGGCGAATAAAGCGTTCATCATCAATCCTTTCACGAAGAATGGACTCTAGGATACGATGGTCAATTTCGTCAAAACATGCAGAGATGTCACCCTCAATGAACCAGACTGTGGAGTGCCAGGTTTCTACTTGAGCCAAGGCACTATGCACACTGCGATTGGGACGGAAGCCATGGGAAAGGTTTGAGAATGTAGGTTCATAGATACATTCGAGTATGATACGAACGCATTCCTGTACCAACTTGTCCTTTCCATTGGGAAAGCTAAGCTTACGCATTTTCCCATTCTTCTTGGGAATGTAGGTGATTCTGTTGGGCTGGGGCTGATAGCTTTCATCTCTAAAGGATGAAATCAATTCATCAATCCATTCCTCACAGAAACCATGAAGAGATGTACCATCACTGCCGGCAGTCTCAGCACCATCATTGGATTTGATACTGTTGTAGGCAATGTAGTAGAAGTTTCTATCATATAAAAGACGATAGACATCCTTGTTGATGTAACAGTGATTTATACTGTTACGGGAACGAAAACCTTCTAGTTTCGTTAAAAGTTTTTGGTGACTCATTCGGGTCAACTCCTTTCAAAAATAGAAATTAGAAACTGTCTCCTTTCACCATGTATTATCCATTACAGATAATCATTGGGCTACTGTAGAGACTCTCTACCCGTGATGGTTAGAATAAAGAAAACCAGAGCACTAGGGTATATCACGGTAACGCTTAACATAGTCACTCCATACTTAGGTATCCAATTGGTCTTTTAGGTTGACGATGTCAACTGTGCTAAATCGCCTGCTTATATCCAACCCTTCTAATATTGAATATACAGTTTAGAGACAGGAGTGGCTACCTGAATGTCTTCCTAAAACCACAAGACTTGGATTCAACTCTGCAAGTTTTACCATATATGGCCTAGCTAGCCAAGCTACTCGTTCATAGAGAACTAATCTTGGCTTTACCGACATGCTTTGGTCCCCGTTGGGTTATCCCCTAAAGGTAAGTCGGTTGCTTTACATCGCAATGCAGGAGCGATGATTTCAAAAGAAATATATATTAAGCGCAAGAACGTGCGCACTGAAAGAAGGAATTGATGATGAATAAAGGAACTGGTTACTGTGGTTTGGTATGCGAATTATGTCAGGATGATAAAGATTGTGTTGGTTGTAAAAATGGAGGCTGTAAAGATAAAGAAAAATGTAAAAGCTATCAGTGCTGTCAACAGAATTCTTATCAGGGTTGCTACGAATGCTCGCTTTTTCCTTGTCAGGACAGTATTTTACATAAATTAAGAATAAGAACTTTCTGTCGTTTCGTAAAAGAATATGGAGAGAAAGAACTAATCAGCTGTTTAAAAAATAATGAAAAAGTTGGGATTTATTACCATAAGAACCAGAGTCATTATGGAGATTATGATGTTTTTGATAATGAACAGGATATCATTGATCTTATTCTACAGGGAAAGGTACATATCAGAGAATGCCAGTTAGACGATTATCAGAATATTTATGATCTTAATAAAAATGAAATGGGCTATGATTATCCGTTATTACTAACGCGAGACAAGCTTCAAAATCGGCTTAAAAGCGGACATGATAAAATTTTTGTTGCTGTTGTCCACGACCAGGTGATTGGTTATGTACATGCCTGTGACTATGATGTCATTTATATGGATCACCTTAAAAATATCATGGGAATTGCCGTTTCAAAAGAATATCAATATCAGGGTATTGGTCGAAAACTATTAAATGCTGTTGAAAAATGGGCAAAAGAAACGAATGCTGCTGGAGTTAGACTGGTTTCTGGTGAAACCAGATCCGGAGCACATCAGTTTTATCAGGCATGTGGATACAGTTCACATAAAAAGCAGCTGAATTTTATGAAATTATTCAATGATGATATCGAATAGATCATGGTTTCATTTGTGACATAAAATCATAGGTTTATGCCAAATCTATTCTGTTTTGATCTTATCATATTTAAAATGATAAGTGTAAGGAGGGTATCTTATATGGATAAAAAAATAGTCATTGGCTGCAAAATGACAAAAAAAGGAATTCTGGTCAATGTCTTGCTGCTTTCTTTTTATGGTTTTTTTGGTGTTTTCGGATATTTGGGAAATATATCACCACATTTGAATCTGTCGCCTAATATGGATAAGCTTGTCTGTGTACTGATATTCATCATAATTTTATTATTTTTAACGTCATTATCTGGAGCAAATGAAATAATGGAATTTTCCCGTCAGCAAATCTGTTACTATTATGCACAAGGTTTTATCAATCAATGGCAGGAAGTTATACGCATTTTGTGTAACAAACCAGCAAAACCAACTATCAGTATTCATACGGCTGATATATCAAAATTGAATCTTTCATACACTTCTCATATGTATGGCTGGGGATTAAAGGGCTATCGTCTGAAAATAACAGTTTTATTAAAAGATGGGACAGTCTTTTCATTCTTTCCGGTTTCTATCAATCAGATGGAAAAAGGAGATTATGAAGCTGTATTAAAGCTTTTGGAAGATAATGGCATAGCGATAGTCGACAGGTATTCTTTAAGAAATGTCTTGAATAAAAACAGCAGGATATTTTATCAGTATATCAAAGCAATTGAGGAAAGGAAAAATAAATGCTAAGAGTTTATTTTGACTGCTGTGACCGTTATATCAATATCATCAAAAGAAAATTACAGTCATATTTTCAAGATATAGAATATATTGATCGTTGTGATGAAAAGAAGATCATCATTATTAAAGATATTTATACCGATAAAGATATCAAAGACATAGTACTAAGAAAAAATTATCAATACGTATTTCTGATTGAAAATGGTGAATATATGTTTGAACTGCTGGAATATGAACCAATTGCTTTTATTAGAATATCAGAAATAGAAAAGGATCTGCCAAAACTTATAAAAATGATGCAATTTGAAAACAGAGGAATTGGAGTTATGCTTGATTTTAAATCTGGACGTCAGAAAATAAGAATTGATGCTGAAAATATTGAATTTATTGAATCTTATGGGCATTATCTGTTCATTCACACCAGCAGTACCACATTTAAGGTCAGAGAAAAAATATCCAGTTTATTTGAAAGGCTGCAACCACTAGATTTCATACAGGTGCATAAATCTTATGTTATTAATAAAAAATATATAAAACAGCAGACAGTAAAAGACATTATCTTGCTTTCTGAAGTAAGAATACCTTTAGGAAATCATTTTAAAAAGAAAATCATATCAAAAAAACAGGAATAAAAGGAAAAATATTCCTGTTTTATTCATAGAAGAAATCAATGATTTTTTGTTAATTCACCTTTTCACATCGATATTTTATTGATATGATATGTAGGCAAGAAATATATCATATAAATTATAGAAATGAGGCATGCAATTGAAAAAAGATTTAGGAAAAGATAAAATTATAAAACTGGTGTTTTCAATGGCTGTTCCAGCCATGATTGCACAGTTGGTCAATGTATTGTACAGTATTGTTGACAGGATGTTTGTAGGACAGATTCCAGTTATTGGCAGTCAAGCACTAGCAGCTGTTGGTATTTGTGGGCCTAACGTTACTCTATTATCTTCTTTTGGAACATTGATTGGTATTGGGGGAGCTATCAATATGTCAATTAAAATGGGTCAGGAAGAAAATGATGATGCTAGAGAAATCCTTTTTACAAGTTTTATTATGTTAGTATGTATTTCACTTGTTTTGACAGTTCTATTTCTGTTTTTAAGAAAACCAATGATTTACTGGTTTGGTGGCAGTGATGTTTTATATCCATATGCCAACAGTTATCTGACGATTTATACAGCGGGAACTTTTTTTGCATTGATGGCCATAGGCATGAATTATTTTATTACCTGTCAGGGATATTCAGGTATTGCTATGTGCAGTGTTGTCGTTGGAGCAGTTACCAATATTATATTAGATGCTTTGTTTATACGTGGTTTTCATATGCAAATCGAAGGTGCAGCAATAGCTACAGTGATTGCCCAAATTGTTTCTGCTTTGTTTGTTTTACTTTTTTTACATAGTAAAAAACCAATGATCAGACTTAAAAAAAATCATTTTCATAAAGAATATGCTAAAAAGATTGTGAAATTAGGTTTTTCACCTTTCCTTATTCTAGCTACAGATTCGATCATCATTATTTTGATGAATACCATTCTTCAACGTTTTGGCGGACCTGAACAAGGTGATATCCTGATTTCGGCGGGAACAATTGCTCAAAGCTGTTTTTTACTGATTACGGGACCATTACTAGGTATTACCAGTGGTACACAAACGATTATCAGCTACAATTTTGGTGCTAAGAATCGTCAGCGTATTGAAAAAGCATTTCGTACGATTGTGACAATATCACTTTGTTTCTGTGCCGTGATGTTTATGATTTTTATGTTATTTTCAGATACTTTTGTGGCCATGTTTACTAGTGATCCAGTCACTTCACCGATTGCAATTAGAGCCATACGCATATTTATTATTGGGGTTTTACCAATGGCGATTCAGTATGCCCTGGTCGATGGTATCACGGCCTTATCCAATGTTAAGATATCATTGGCGCTATCAATGACTAGAAAATCGATCTATACCGTATCATTACTGATCTTGCCGCTTTTATTTGTGGCTGAAACGACTTTTTATGCTCAGCCAGTTGCTGATATTTTAGCAGCGACGATTACAACGATTGTCTTTTTAAAAACGTATCCTGATTTTATGAAAGAAAATGGGATGTAAAAACTCCAGAAATATGAACTGGAGTTTTTTTATGATTAAAATAATTATTCTATTTTTTCAAAGAGATCGATACCAGGAATCACGCCTAATGAAGAACCATTATCCCAATGAACATGAATGGTTCCAGCATCGTCAATGGCTGTTATGGTTCCCGTCATTCCTTCAGGTACAGGCTGATAGGGATCGTTCATATATAGACAGCGTATCCTGGTTCCTTTTTTATACCCTTTTTTTAATGATTCATGAGCTGTCTCGTGATTTTTGGTAACAACTTTGATACTTATCTGTTTATGATCATTATGATCGAGAACGATTTCTTCATTATCGTATTGCTGTTTGATTAACTGAATGGCATCTTCTTTTGATTGAGCTAAGATCGTCATTTGTTTTTTTAATGTTTCAGTGATCTCTAAAGTATATTTTTTCATCTGTGCATCCTCCTATTTCTATATACGATAAAAAGAGAAAGATTACTTTAACAAAGAAAAATAATTTTACATATCATAAAACCATCAATCCTTTTCATTAGCTTGTATCATCGTTATAATAGTATTAAAGTAAAAAAGGAAGGATGATAATGGTGAAGGAACAAGATCTTATTGCACCTTGTGGAATGAACTGTATGTTATGTCAGGCCTATCAGGGAAAAGGATTGCCATGTAAAGGTTGTGGTCAAGAAACGTGCAGAAAATCATGTCAAAATTGCTCAATATATCAATGTGATAAGAAAACGAGATTTTGATATAATCCTGTGTTTTTAGATAAAATGCGTATGTTTTGTTTTCCATTTTTTTAAGGCGATACATAGCCAGAAACTATAAATACCAAAAGTTATGATAGTCAACAACAGCCATTTGATCCAATGGGTAAACAAGCCTAAAGCAGTACCATCAAAATATAATCTTTGTCCATTGATGACAGTATGTTTGATTTCCCAATTATAAATGAGACATATGGCCCAAGGTGCAGCTATACCTAGAGTACAAACTGTAAGCAATGAACCTAATAATCTATAACCTATGAGCTGTAATAATCCACCATCGAAATATGATTCTATCATTGTTATTCTCTCCTTGTTTATGTGATGTATAAATAATATAAAGGAAGTCATAGGTTTATGCAAATATAATGTATCAATAGTTTTGGTTTTATCATGTATACATAGATTTTTATCTTTGATATATGTATAATGAAATTTGCGTAAAATAAATGTTGATAAAGGAAAAAAGAAAAATGAAAAAACCAGTATTAGTTATTATGGCTGCAGGAATGGGCAGCCGTTATGGGGGATTAAAACAGATTGATCCAGTCGATCCTTATGGACATGTGATCATAGATTTTTCTATTTATGATGCTATTAGAGCAGGATTTGACAAAGTAATCTTTGTCATCAAGAAAGAAAACGAAAAAGAATTTAAAGCGGTTATTGGACAAAGAATTGCTAAATATATTGAAGTCGAGTATGTTTATCAGGATTTATATCATATTCCTGATGGTTATAATGTACCTTTTCAAAGGGTGAAACCATGGGGAACAGCTCATGCTATTTACTGCTGTAAAGATGTTATTGATGGACCATTTGCTGTCATCAATGCCGATGATTATTATGGCAAAGATGCATTTATGAAAATTTATCGATTTTTATCAGATAATCATGAGGAAAATCACTTTGCTATGGTGGGATATTATTTAAAACATACTTTGACCAAACATGGTCATGTATCACGTGGTATTTGTTCATTGGATAAAAATGATTTTTTAACTGATGTCATAGAAAGAACACATATCGAAAAGCATGATAATGATATTGCTTTCTATGATGATGATCATTCTTGGTGTAAGTTATCAGGTGATTCATTAGTGTCGATGAATATTTGGGGATTTACTCAATCATTTTTAGATGCACTTGAAATTGGCTTACGGGATTTTTTTAATCAGACATTAGAAAATAATCCTTTAAAGGGAGAATATTTTTTGCCATCCGTGGTAAATAGACTGATTCATCAACAAAAGGCCAATGTTTCAGTTTTGGTATCAGATGATCAGTGGTATGGTATGACCTATAAAGAAGATAAAAAAGATGTATCTCATGCTATTGATGGATTAAAAAAGCAAGGTGTTTATCCAGAAAAACTATGGTGTGGACAAAGTGAGGCCCTTTTTCATTTTGATTTAGATGGCTATGTGATAAAAAGCATACCTTTTGGAAATGGTCATATTAATGATACATATCTGGTAACAGTTAAAAAAGATCATGATGTTAAATATCGTGTGATTTTACAGAAAATGAATAAAACGGTTTTTACAAAGCCACAGGAATTAATGGAAAATATTGTCAATGTGACATCATTTTTACGACAGAAGATTATTGACAATAAGGGTGATCCAGAGCGAGAAACGCTCAATGTTGTTTTAACCAAAGATCAAAAACCATATTTCATTGATTCATTAGGAGAGTATTGGCGCTGTTTTTATTTCATAGAAAATGCCACGAGTTATGATCTGGTTCAAGATCCACAGGATTTTTATCAAAGTGCACTTGCTTTTGGTCACTTTCAGTATTTGTTGGCGGATTATCCGGCTAGGACACTGCATGAAACTATCCCAGGATTTCATGATACAAAAGCACGTTTTGAGGTTTTTAAAAAAGCTGTAGAAGCAGATGTTTTTCATCGTGCTGATAAGGTCAAAGAGGAAATTGATTTTGTTTTAGCACATGAATATTTGGCTCATATTTTTGGTGATTTGATGAAAAAAGGAGAATTGCCATTACGTGTCACTCACAATGATACGAAATTAAATAATGTTATGATTGATAATAAAACCCATCGAGCTATTTGTGTCATTGATTTAGATACGGTCATGCCAGGACTGGCAATGAATGATTTTGGTGACTCGATTCGTTTTGGTGCCAGCACAGCTTTAGAAGATGAGCCAGATCTGGATAAAGTCTGGTGCGATATGGGATTGTTTGAAATTTACGTACAAGGATTTATTGAAGGCTGCAATGGTAAACTGACAAAAAAAGAAATTGACCTTTTGCCAATGGGAGCGTTAGTGATGACTTATGAATGTGGGATGCGTTTTCTGACCGATTATTTACAGGGAGATATTTATTTTAAGACACATCGTCAAGATCATAACTTAGATCGCTGTCGTACGCAGTTTAAATTGATTGCAGATATGGAAAGTAAATGGCAGCAGATGAATGATATCATCAAAAAATATCAGCAATAAAAAAAGAGAAAAAATTCTCTTTTTTTATTTTATAAGTTAACTTTAAAAACAGCAATTTCAGGAACAACACCAAATCTTGCTGAAATATGTGTTGTACCAATGCCAGTATTTACATAAAGACTAGTTTTGTCATTAAGTTTATACATGCCGCCTGTATATTTGCTAGCATAGGATGTAGAAGAAGCTGCTTTTTGACTAATAGCTGGAAGTAAGGGAATATCAATCTGTCCGCCATGGCTATGTCCACTTAAAATAAGATCGTAGCTGTATTCACGAAATAAGTCAGCAGTATCAGGTTCATGACTCAATAAAATCTGATAGTCATAATGACTATGATCGGTATCAGGCATCTCTACCTTACCTAAGATACTGTCATCCAATCCAGTTATAAGAATTTGTTTATCGTTGTCAGTGTGATGTCAAAATTTTGATTTTTTAAAATGGTCCAACCTGCTTTTGTCATGATGTTTGGAGGTGCGGACAATTTCTTGGACCTGTTATTTTAATTAAGATCCAGTAATTGTCTGTACTCTTGTGGACTTAGATAATTCAGCGATTGTTTTATTCTTTTGGTATTGTACCACACAATATATTCATTGATAAGTGTTGTGAATTT
>CASETM010000023.1 GCA_949290865.1 uncultured Bacillota bacterium | reverse complement strand
TTAAAAACTCAACAACATCAGATTTAATAAACTTAAAAGATAATTTTTTTCTAAGGAAACGGGGTTTGACTGATCTTAATTCAGGGACAGCCAGAACAGCAGCATCAGCCTTGCCTTTAGAGACATCAATGCCAACATAAAAATTGTAATTTTTCATAAAATAATGACCTTCTTTCTCAAGTATGTAAATGGTTTTGAATTGCACTTCTAAATCAAGACAAACGCAACCTTGCAAATACGGAGACAAGTGAGAAACACTGCTGCAACAAACTCATTCGGGTATAAAGTACGCCTTGAACAGAGGAATAAGTCTTTTTGAAGCGGAACATAACGAGATGGCCGCAGAGGTGATGAATAAAACCTTGATTCAAAACGAAACTATTATCTTAAAAAGAGAGTGTAGAAGCAAGGGAATTTTTAAACAATTGAGATATCTCAATTGTTTAATAAAGGAAATCCTTAATTCAAACTTCTATACATATTATACGAGAGGTGATGAAATGGATAACAAGAATGAATTTGTCAAAGATGTAGAATACAGTATCAGAAAACCTTTCAAAAAAACATTATGGCGACCTTTCTGTAAAGCCATTAATCAGTATGAAATGATTCAGGAAGGCGATAAAATTGCAGTTTGTATATCAGGAGGTAAAGATTCCATGCTGATGGCAAAACTGTTTCAGGAACTGAAAAGGCATAACAAATTTCCTTTTGAACTTGTTTTTCTGGTGATGGATCCGGGCTACAATTCTGCCAACAGAAAAAAGATTGAAGAGAACGCTGCCAAACTGGCAGTACCAGTTCAAATATTTGAAACAACGATCTTTGATTCCGTTTATCATATTGAAAAATCACCATGCTATCTATGTGCCAGGATGCGTAGAGGCAATCTTTATGCTAAAGCCAAAGAACTGGGCTGTAATAAAATTGCCTTGGGACATCATTATGATGATGTCATCGAGACGATCCTGATGGGAATGTTATATGGTGCTCAGATACAGACGATGATGCCAAAATTGCACAGTCTTCATTTTGCGGGAATGCAGCTGATCAGACCAATGTATCTGATTCGTGAAGCAGACATCAAACGCTGGCGTGACCAGCATGGTCTGGAATTTCTGCAGTGTGCCTGCAAGTTTACTGAAGAAAATCATGATATCAGTAATGAAGAAAACAAATCAAAGCGTCTGGAAATTAAACATCTGATTCAGGAACTGAAAAAGGTCAATCCTTTTGTAGAAGGAAATATTTTTAAAAGTGTAGAAAATGTTAATTTAAAAACGATCATTGCCTATAAAGATGAAGAAGGCAAACATATGTTTTTAGATGATTATGATAAGGAGACAATATGAAAGATATCAAAAATGGATTAACAGAACTGATTGGTCATACCCCTGTGGTAAGAGTCAGTAATATTATTAGGAAATATGATCTGCAGGCTGATCTGCTTATCAAGCTGGAATCATTTAATCCAGCTGGTTCAGCCAAGGACAGAGTCGCCAAGGCGATGATTTTTGATGCTCTGGAAAAAGGGATCATTAATGAAAAAACAACGATCATCGAACCAACCAGTGGCAATACGGGGATTGCTTTGGCAGCCATTGCGACCGCTTTAAAGATGAAATGTGTCATTGTTATGCCTGACAGTATGTCTGCTGAAAGAATCAATCTGATGAAAGCCTATGGGGCTGAAGTAATCTTGACACCGGGTGCTCTGGGAATGAAAGGAGCAATTGAAAAAGCGAATGAACTGGTTGAAACTATTGATAACAGCTGGATCGCAGGTCAGTTTGTCAATCCTGCCAATCCGCAGGCACATTATCAAAGTACCGGTCCGGAACTGTATGAGCAATGTGAAGGAGATATCGACATTTTTGTGGCCAGTGTAGGAACAGGTGGAACCATTACCGGAACGGGAAAATATCTGAGAGAAAAGATACCAGGGATACGCATTGTGGCGGTAGAACCAGCTAGTTCGCCGCTTTTATCCAAAGGTTATGCTGGCAGTCATGCTATTCAGGGCATTGGTGCCAATTTTATTCCATCTGTGCTTGATCAGGATATTTATGATCAGATCATCACCGTAGAAAACGATGAAGCCTTTGCGACAGGGAAAGATCTGGCGAAAACCGAAGGCATCCTGGCTGGTATTTCTTCAGGAGCGACTTTGCATGCGGCGATTAAACTGGCATCATTATCAGAAAATAAAGGAAAAACAATTGTTGCTTTTCTTGCTGATGGCGGCGACCGCTATCTGTCAACACCACTAATTCAAGAATAAAACATGTTACTTTTCAGCAACATGTTTTTCTTTTTTGATACAGTCTATCAGCATTGCCAGCAGATATTCTTTGAGAAAGAGATTTTCCGGTATGGCTGGTGATGTGTTATTGCTGGTTAAATGAGATAGAAAATAACTGATGATCTGTTTGTTGGTGAGATCTTTGAGTGTTTCTCCTGATCTTTTTAACAGATTCATCTTTTTGAAATCTTCATCATCAGTTTTCATTTTCTGAATATCATGGATGATTTCATCAAGCTGATAAAGACCATCAGTAGGATATTTATAGATTTCCATGAAGAGTTCAACACCAAGGATCAGATAATCCGATAACTGCAGTTTTTTTATATAGGTATCTTCTTTAAGGATATCTAATAAAGGTGTTTCTTCACTGATATTATAAGTATGATAATTGTTTTTCATTTCATAGTCGAGGATCCGGTCATGAAAACACTGCGCCAGTTTTAGATCGATATTGCCTAAGCGAAAGGCATAGCGATAGCCCTGTAACTGACCAAATGCTTTTAATGTATCAAGATAACCTAAACGAATCCGCCAGTCCAGAACCGTTCTGTCAAAATCCAGAAAGCCGCCTAATGGCTGAGAAGGTCTGATGATCTGAATATTGCTGCGATTACTTAAATGTGGATGCGTATATTCCTGATTAAGTTCAATGGCCAGAATCTGATCAGCATGCATTTTCATGGCCAGATGAATCGGCAGGTTATCATAATAACCGCCATCAATATATCCCTGTTTATCAATATAATGAATAGGGAAAGCAGGGAAACAGGCTGCTGAAGCAATCGCATATTCAATGATCCTGTCTTCTTCCATTTCATCAACGGTTATTTCTAAAGGCTTAAGCTGAGGAAATAATACGGTACAGCAGCCATAGCGAATCGGTGAATTTTTGGCCTTCTGGCCATTGAACAGATCTCTGACCAGTGTGATCAGAGGTTCATTGTCAGCGCCCTTTTTATCCAGATAGGATTTGAAAAACGGTCTGATCAGATTGGTATTTTTCATCAGTGATTCAATGGACCAGTCAAAGTGTATCGGATTTTTCAAAACCATATCAATTGTCAGTTGATCCCAGAGATCGTATAGTGTCTGATAGTCCTGCTGAGCGACGAGCAGACCGTTAAAAGCACCAATTGACGTACCGGTGACGATATCAAATGAAAAATTCAGTTCTTTTAAAGCTTTGATGCATCCGGCCTGATAGGCGCCTTTGGCACCGCCGCCGGCTAAAACTAATGCTTGTTTCATAGTGTTATCACATCCCTTAGAAATATTATACAATTTTATAACAAAAATATCACTTTATCTCTAAGAGTTTGTTATAATGATAGTCAAGGAGGTTGCAGATATGAAAAATGTTGTCAAGACAGATAAAGCACCAGGTGCTATTGGACCATACAGTCAAGGAATTCAGGCAGGAGATATGTTCTTTTTTTCAGGACAGATTCCTCTCGATCCACAGACTGGAGAAATGCCTGAAGGTATTGAAGCACAGGCTCATCAGGCTTTAAAGAATGTCAAAGGATTACTGGAAAGTCAGGGATTATCTTTTGAAAATGTTGTAAAAACAACGGTCTTTTTAGATAATATGGATGATTTTGTTACTGTTAATGGGATTTATGCTGAATATTTTGTAGAACCATATCCAGCCAGATCAGCTGTGGAAGTTGCCAAACTGCCTAAAGGGGCATTGATTGAAGTTGAAGTCATTGCGGTAAAATAACCGAAGCGGTAGATTGATTCTATCGCTTTTTTCAAAGGAGAAGCTATGTATTTGATTATTGATGTTGGAGCAACCTATACGAAGTATGCCTATTATCAAAAAGAACACTATATCAAAGGTGACAAATATCCAACAGAAAAGAGCGGGGTTGCTGATTTTTATGAAAGAATTAAAGAACTGACAGTTGGAGATGTCGAAAAAATATCGATCAGTATGCCAGGAATCATTGAAAACGGCTTTGTGCATGCTATTTCGCTGTTGCCTTTTCTTTCTGGACATGATGTTCAAAGCGAACTGCAAAAGCTGCTGAACGTTGAGGTCCTTGTTGAAAATGATGCCAGATGTGCTGCACTTGGAGAAATGTGGCAAGGCAGTTTAAAAGGTGCCAGCAATGCCATGATGATGGTTCTGGGAAGCGGTATTGGCGGGACTTTGATTATGAATGGTCATATTATTGACAGTAGTCGTCATAAGGCTGGAGAAATCGGCAGTATTCTGATGCCACTTGATCAGGATTATTTGAAAATGACAAATTTTGGACGTCATAATAATGCTAACAAACTCATTGAAAAAGTCGCGGCCAGGGCACAGATTGAAAAAGATGGAGAGACTGTTTTTGCCTATCTTCAAAATCATAAAAATGAGGTCTTTGAAAAGTACTGTCGACAGATTGCTTTTATGATATATAATCTGGACTACATACTGGATCTCGATGTCGTGGCTATTGGTGGGGGAATCAGTGAACAGAAAATACTGATTGAACAGATTGATTGCCAGTATCAGTGGTTAAGAGATCAATATGAAGAAGACCGGCATCGCTGTTTGATCGTTGCCTGTCATCATGGCAATCATGCCAATATTCTTGGGGCGCTGTCGCGTTTACTGGACAAATAAAAAGCTGTTGATGAACATCAAAGAGAATAATGATGTTTCATAACAGCTTTTTTTATAGAAACAAGATAGCTAGGACACCGACGATCGCACAATAGTATGAAAAATAGTTCAGTTTACGTTTGTTGAGAATACTGAATAACATATTCAATGCCAGGTATGTGACGATACCGCTGACGATAAAGCTGACAAGATATGGCAGCCAAAGCGATGCCACAGTTGAACTCGTCAGGAAATCCTTCAGTTTTAAAATGATGGCCCCAACACTGACAGGCATAAACATAAAGAATGAAAAATCACGTGCAGCTTTCTGTTCCAGCCCACCTAACATCCCACCAGTTAAAGTTGAACCACTGCGGGAAATTCCTGGCAATAAAGCCAGCAGCTGGAAAAGTCCCATTCGTAAAGCATCCCATAAATTCATCTTCTTAACATTTCTTTTGCCTTTATAGCCAAATAGATGGATCGACATTAAAAATACTGAAGTAATCAGTAATGTGCAGCCTACCAGTTTAGGATTAGAGAAGGCCGATTCAATATAGTCATTGAAGAGAAGTCCACCTAGTGCTGCCGGAATGGTTGCTATGATCAGCAGGATACAGAAACGGAAATCCGGTAACAGTTCATCTCTTTTAGCAGGAACAGCGATATATCCAAAAAATGAATTGAATAATCTGACAATATCCTGTCGATAATAATACATGATCGCAATCAGTGATCCGGTGTTAACAATAACTTCAAATGTAACATCGTTCATCTGAGGAACCATAAGTCCCATCTTTTCAAATATACTTTGAAACAATACCAGATGACCACTGCTGGAAATTGGAATTGGTTCACTGAAACCCTGGATTGCTCCCAGTATCGCATATAAGATAATATCTTTTATTAGTTCCATATATTCACCTCGTTACCCATTATATATGAAATTATATGAAAAATATACAAAAACATTTTTTTTAATAACAGTGCATATAGATTAGTTAAGGAGGAGTTTGGCTATAATGATTGTAAACTGGGTAAAAGAAGATGAGGAATTACTGGAACCGTATGAATGGTCACAGGGTGACGATATTGAAATCATTTCGGCAATACAGTGCATCAGGGTTGATGAGCAGACATTGCATGATTTTATTTATGGCTGTCTGCTGATTTTTGATAAAGAGTATTTTAACAGAGTCTTTGCAGTTGGTGATGGTCATTATGCTGTTGCTGTTGAGACAAATCACGAAGGAAAGCTCTGTTATCGCAGTGTGTTTGATTTTGCCAGCCGGCAGAAACTTAATGCACAAATCCTGGCTTTGCCACTGACGTCTTTGCAGTATCAGATGTATGATGAAGGGGAAATGAAGGAATTTGGTTTGACCAGAAAAGAGCGACTAAAAAAACAGTATATCAATCATAAGATCGATGAACTCTATATGGATCATTTTGAAGCTTTTTTGAGTTTGTGTGAACAGTTGAATATTCAGGATGAAAAAAGCATTCATAAGTATGACCATTTAAAGAAACTAATTGAAAACGGCTATTCTTTCATTCATGAAATGCTGTATAATGAACTGATCAAAAAGGAATATAAAAAGAAATAAGCCTGGCTTATTTCTTTATCGTAATACCAATTTTCCTTTCAACTTTTGCCAGTTTTTTTCTGGCCATGTAACGGGCGTGATCAGCGCCGTTTTTCAAGACATCATCAATATAGCTGCCTTGAATGATCTCATGATATCTGTCCTGGATCTTCTGCAGTTCCTGACCAACAACTTCAGCCAGATCTTTTTTGAACTGACCATAACCGCAGCCCTGGTACTGTTCTTCTAATGAGGCAATGCTTTTTTTGCTTAAGATAGAATAGATTGAAAGCAGATTGGAGATACCAGGTTTATTTTCTGGATCATAAATAATGTGATTGTCACTGTCAGTGACGGCTGACATGATTTTCTTTTTCGAAACCTGAATATCATCAAGAATGTAGATACATCCTTTGCTGGTCTGTTCGGATTTCGACATTTTTTTTGTTGGATCTTGAAGATCCATGATCTTGCCACCAACTTTAGGAACCAGTGGTTCAGGCAGCTTAAATGTTTCACTGTAACGGCTGTTGAATCTTTCGGCAATGTCTCTGGCCAGTTCGCAGTGCTGTTTCTGATCTTCACCAACGGGTACATAGTCAGGATCATAAAGCAGAATATCCGCATTCATCAGTGAAGGATAATTGAAGATTCCGGCACCGATCGATTCATTTTTTCCCAGCTTGCTGGCCTTATCTTTATACTGGGTCATTCTTGATAATTCTCCCATTGAAACCATACATCCTAAATACCATCCCAGCTGAGCATGTTCCAGCACGTCTGACTGCAGGAACAGAGTGACCTTTTCAGGGTCAAGACCAGCAGCCAGATACAGGGCAATCAGGTCTCTGGTATTTTTTCTTAATTCTTTTGGTTCTTGATAGATCGTCATACTGTGGAGATTGGCAACGAAAACGATCATTTCATATTCATCCTGATAGGAAACAAAAGGTTTGATCGCTCCGATGTAATTTCCTAAAGTGACTCTTCCGGTTGGCTTGATACCACTTAACATTCTTTTCATGATTTATCCTCCTTCAAATAAAAAACGTCCTTTTCAGGACGTTTTGCACGCTATGCCACCTATTTATGTCATCTTTATCTTAACGCGATTAACGATAAAAGACTTATGCCTTTTATGACTCCAGAATCCCAATTTCAATCATATAAATGGCCTGTTTTCATCACCCACAGGCTTTCTGTAACACTTTATATCATTTACTTATATTCCTTCACAGTCTTTAAAAGTATTATAAAGAGGGAATTGTCAAAAATCAAGTTAATCATAAAAAAGAATATACAAAAAATGAAAATGTTGTATAATGTTGACATAAAGAAGTCATAATGAAGATAATCAGTTATGTCAAGAAACAGAAAAATGTTATATATATTCTAAAGAAAGGAGATACTGTCAAAAAGAATTGAAAAAGACAGTAAAAAATGAGATGATTCGTATTTATACTGCCCCAAGCTGTGCATCATGTCGAAAAGTTAAAGCATGGCTAAAAGATCATAACATTCCTTTTATTGAAAAAAATATTTTTTCAACTTTGCTGAGAAAAGCAGAACTGCAGGAACTGTTGGAACGTAGTGAAAATGGAACTGATGATATCATTTCGAAAAGAAGCAAGATCATCAAAGAAAACAAGGTTGATATTGATTCCATGAAAATGAATGATCTGATTCAGTTTATTCAGGATAATCCTTCGATTCTGAAAAGACCGATCATCATTGATGAAAGGCGTTTTCAGGTAGGATATAACGCTGAGGAAATCAGAGTGTTTATTCCTAAAGAATTAAGGAAATTGGCTGAATGCACACAGATGGATGGATGTCAGCAGTTTATTACGCATGAATGTATCAATATCAAAGAGATGTACCAGCAGGATAAAGAAAGAAATGCACAGTAACAGGAGGAATTATGAAACGTTTTTTAAAAGTTTTTTCGGTGATAACTTTGACAGTTTCATGTCTTTATTTGAGTTTAGCACTGTTTTTGCATCATGTGATTGAAGATGATGTTGTTGATACGGTAATGACAACTTCATTTGTTGATGACACGATTACGGAAATTGGTGAGAATGCTTTGACGCTTGCTGGTATCGATGAAAGCTATTCTCCACAGATCGTTGCTTTGATAGAAAATGATGAACAGACGCAGGAAGTCATGAAAGCATATGCCAGCAGTGTATTAAATGATGCAATTAATGATGAGAATACTTTTGATCAGAATACTCTGCTCGTTCAGCTGGAAAATAAAAAGGATATGATTTATGAACTTGCTCATCCTGATATGACCAAAGAGCAGTTTGATCAGCATTTTAATGAAGCTATTCAGAAAATGAATCTGGAAAGCATGTATCAGTCAACTGTTGATAAAGTTGCCTATCGAATTGAGACAAATGAACAGACAAAGGAAGTTATGACCAAGGCTTATTTTTTTCATAACAGTTGGAATATTTATCTGGCAATATTCCTGATGGCTGTTTCATTTATTTATTTGGTATGTACTTCGTTGAAAGAAAAAGGTCTTTTAGCGAATACCATTATGACAGTTTATCTGTTATGTGGTATTTTCACATTTGTCATGGCTGTCGCTATCGTCTTTGTTTTAAGTGCGCTGCTGCCATCGACAATCACTTTTAAAATTTCATCGATACGCTATATGTATATCTGTGGTGGCGGATATATGTTACTGTCGATCATTGGTTTCATTATTAATATATTTTTAAAGAGAAAAGCTATTTCGTAAAATAGCTTTTTTTTGTTGTTATAGGATGAGAACATGATAAAATAATAATAAGGAGGATAAGAATATGAAAAAGGTTTTAAAATTAATGTTGGCAGTGTTGATGACCATATCACTGGCTGCGTGTTCAGGTGGAAATTCTACAGAGGAACAGGAAAAGGTAGTTGAAAATTTCTTTACATACGTTTCAGAATGTAAATTTGATGAATTGGCTGAAATTACAGATGATTCGGTAATTGATACAATGGGAATCACGGCCATGGAAGCATCGTTGAATATGTATGACGATCCAGATACTTATGGTAAGGTTTTTATTGATGAAACTGAAGAATATAAAAAGGCAGTATTCAAGGATCTGTTTACGGATATTAAGATAACGAATGCAGAAATTGAAGGTGACGAAACAACAGTTACTGTCAGTGGGAAATATATGAATTATAATTCAATTGACTTATCATCGGTTGATATCGATGCTATTGCTGAAGAATATGTTAATGCCAATTCCACGGAATTAATGCAGACTTATCAAAATGAAGGATATAATGCTTATCAGATTAAAATTTATGATAATATTGCTCCTGTTTATTATGATCAGATGAAAGAACTTTTAAAGCAGGCAGAATCAAGTGATTTTGATGGAAAATTTGTACTTGAAAATAAAGATGATCAGTGGATCATTACTTCAGTGCAATAATTGATCCAGAATGTAAGCACTTTTAACGTTAAAATGATATAATTGAATAAATAATATTATAAGGAGATAGATGTATGGTACTTAGTAAAGATTTTTTATGGGGTGGTGCTTTGGCTGCTCACCAGTTTGAGGGTGGTGTATTAAATACTTCGAAAGGGTTAAGTGTTGCTGATGTCATGACAGCAGGAGCACATGGTGTTCCTCGTGTTATTACTGATGGCGTTGAAGAAGGAAAATATTATCCTAATCATGTTGGTATTGATTTTTACGGTCATTATAAAGAAGATATTGCCATGTTTGCAGATATGGGATTCAAATGTTTTAGAACTTCTATTGCCTGGACAAGAATTTTTCCATTAGGTGATGAAGATGAACCTAATGAGGAAGGTCTGAAGTTTTATGATGATGTTTTTGATGAACTGTTAAAATATGGAATTGAACCAGTGATTACATTATCACATTTTGAAATGCCTTATCATTTAGCTAAAGAATACGGTGGATTCATGAATCGTAAAACAATTGATTTCTTCGTGAAATTCGCGAAAGTATGTTTTGAAAGATATAAAGATAAAGTAAAATACTGGATGACTTTTAATGAAATCAATAATCAGATGAACTATAAAAATGATATTTTCGGCTGGACAAACAGTGGAGCTCATTTCGGTGATTATGACAATCCTGAAGAAGCCATGTATATTTGTGGTCATCACACTTTGGTGGCTAGTGCCTTGGCAGTAAAAGCGGGGAAAGCTATCAATCCGAATTTCAAGATTGGAAATATGATTGCCATGGTTCCAATCTATCCATTTTCATGTCGACCAGCTGATATGGTTTTGTCAACACAGATGATGCATGACCGCTGGTTCTTCTGTGATGTTCAGGTGAGAGGACATTATCCAGCTTATGCATTAAAGATGTTTGGAAGGAAAGGGTTACATATCGATATTACCGAAGAAGATAAAAGAATCTTAGCTGAAGGTACTGTTGATTATATTGGATTTAGTTATTATATGACCAATACGGTTGATTCAACGGCCCATAAAGATGTATCAACTGCGACCGATGGTTCTAGTGAATACAGTGTAGCTAATCCATTTATCAAAGTTTCTGACTGGGGTTGGGCAATTGATCCAGAAGGATTACGTTATGCTTTGAATATTTTCTATGAAAGATATGAAAAACCATTATTTATCGTAGAAAATGGTTTTGGTGCTATTGATGTTAAAGAAGCAGATGGTTCATGTCATGATCCATATCGAATTGATTATTTAAGAGCGCATATCAAAGAAATGAAAAAAGCAGTAGAAGAAGATGGTGTGGATCTGATGGGATATACACCTTGGGGATGTATTGACTGTGTTTCTTTTACAACTGGAGAAATGAAGAAACGTTATGGTTTCATTTATGTTGATAGAGATAATGAAGGAAATGGAACATTAGAAAGAAGCAAAAAAGATTCTTATGACTGGTATAAGAAAGTGATCGCTTCTAATGGTGAAGACCTCTATTAATAGCAACAGGCAAATTTTAGGTTTGCCTGTTTTTTTTTGAGACAAAAATAAATAATCGAATTTTTTGTCAAAAAAAAGAAAAGTGCTATAATGTTTAGTAGTGAAAAAATAAGAAATACTATAAGTAATGGAGGAATGATATATGTATGCAAAAAATACATGGGAAAAATACCAGGGATCATTAGAAGAAGTCATGTCATTTAATGAAGATTATAAACGTTATATTTCATTGAATAAAACTGAACGTGCCTGTGTCAAAGATTCCATAGAACTGGCTAAACAGGCTGGTTTTCAGGATCTTGACACTGTTACTGAACTGAAAACAGGAGATAGGGTTTTCGTTAATAACAAAGATAAGAATTTGGCTTTATTTATCATTGGTGAAAAACCGTTGGATGAAGGGATGAGGATCCTGGGAGCGCATATTGATTCACCACGTTTGGATCTGAAACAGAATCCATTATATGAAGCAGAAGGTTATGCACTGCTGGATACACATTATTATGGTGGAATCAAAAAGTATCAATGGGTGACTATACCATTATCATTATATGGTGTGGTTGTTAAAAAAGATGGAACAGCTGTTGATGTAGTCATCGGGGAAGATGAAAATGATCCGGTTGTTGGTATCAGTGATCTGCTGATCCATCTTTCATCAGAACAGCTGGATAAAAAAGCTGCGAAAGTTATTGAAGGTGAAAATCTGGATGTAACTATTGGCAGCATGCCTTTGACAGGTGAAGACAAGGATGCAGTCAAAGCGAATATTCTCAAGCTTCTAAAAGAAAAATATGATATTGAAGAAGAAGATTTTCTTTCAGCAGAAATCGAAGTTGTGCCAAGTGGGAAAGCTAGAGATTATGGTTTAGACAGATCGATGGTAGCCGGATATGGACATGATGATCGCGTTTGTGCATATACATCTTTAAGAGCAATCCTGGATAGTGAGACACCACTTTATACAAGCTGTGTGATTCTGGTTGATAAGGAAGAAATTGGCTCAGTTGGGGCAACTGGAGCGCATTCGCTGTTCTTTGAAAATACTGTTGCTCAGCTGTTGGCCAAAATGGGATGTGACAGTTTTATCAAAACCAGAGAAGCATTGAGACGTTCAAAAATGCTGTCAAGTGACGTTTCAGCTGGTGTTGATCCATTATTCGTCAGTGTTAATGACAAGAAGAATGCTGCATATTTAGGAAATGGAATCGTGTTTAATAAATATACGGGATCACGAGGAAAAAGCGGCAGCAATGATGCTTCTGCTGAATATATGGCTCATATCCGTCAGATCATGGATGATAGTGGTATTCATTTCCAGACAGCAGAGCTGGGAAAGGTTGACCAGGGTGGTGGCGGAACGATTGCCTATATTCTGGGAAATTATGATATGGAAGTTATCGATGCCGGAATTGCTGTTTTAAATATGCATGCACCAATGGAAGTTGTCAGCAAGGTCGATGTCTATGAAACATATCAGGCCTATAAAGTTTTTCTGAAAGATGCTTAAGATAGATCACTGATCTATCTTTTTTTAAAAAATTGTCTGTTTTTGTTTAAATGCATTTTTTATTTCTTTATAATAAAACATATGCATAAAGAATAAAGGAGAGGTAAGATGAAAATTCAAGATTTAACGAAAAGACAGGCTGGAGTTTTACTGCCGTTATTCAGCATTCCTGGTAGACATGGGATTGGAGATCTGGGGAAAGAAGCTTATGAGTTTATTGAACTTTCTGCCAAGGCAGGATTTACGATCTGGCAGATGCTGCCAATGAATCCTTCGAGCGCCGGAAATTCACCATATACACCTTATTCTTCTTTTGCCGGTGACGAAATTTATATTTCATTGGATCTGTTGACGGAATGGAAACTGATCGCTGAAGTCCCATCGTATCGACAGGATGAAGATCTTGTTGATTATGATAAAGTCAGAAAATATAAAAACAAATATCTCAGGCAGGCTTTTGAAAACTTTAAAAAGGATAATAGTCAGTTTATCGATGAATATCAGACTTTTATCAAAGGCGCTTTCTGGCTGGACAGCTATGCCAGATATATGGCTTTAAAAGAAGCGAATGAAGGCCTTTCATGGGTTGACTGGAATGATGAAGACCAGGATATTCATGGCTCTAATGAAGGACTTGAAGATGATATTGAATATATGAAGTTCTTACAGTTTATCTTTGTGAAGCAGTTCAATCTGCTGAAGATCCATGCTCATAGCTGTCATATGGCACTGATGGGTGATTTGCCTTTATACGTTGGTCATGATTCAGCAGATGTCTATGAATTTAGAGAATGTTTTCAGCTGGATGAAAAATATGATCCGCTTTTCGTATCCGGAGCTTCACCAGATTATTTTTCAGAAGATGGGCAGTTATGGGGACATCCTTTATATGACTGGGATTATCTTAAAAAAACTGATTATGATTTTTGGGTGAGAAGACTGAAATGGAATAATGAAGTTTTTGATATTCTGCGAATTGATCATTTTAGGGCGTTTGATACGTACTGGTCGGTTCCATATGGCGAAAAAACCGCTCGCAATGGGCAATGGATCGAAGGACCGAGCTATGATTTTCTCGATTCAGTGTATGAACAGCTGCCAGAGCTGAATATGATCGTTGAAGATCTGGGAGAGCTGCGCGAAGAAGTTCACGAATTGAGAGATCATTATAAACTTTTGGGAATGCGTGTCATGCAGTTTTCCTTTGGACCGACAGAAGAAAAAGAAAAATTTAAAATGCCAGAACATTGTATTGTCTATACAGGAACACACGACAACGCACCATTAAAAGAATGGTATGAAGATCTGGAAGATAAAGAACGGATCCAGAAGATCATGAAAACATTGAAAATGACCGATCCTTCGGTGCCACAGCAGGTGTTGCATCATACTTTGAACTGTGAAGCAGTGATTGCTGTTATTCCGGTTCAGGATCTGCTGGGATATGGACGTGAAAGTCGGATCAACACACCAGGAACGGTAGGAAAGCATAACTGGTCATATAAACTGACATCTTTAGATGATTATCGCAGCCATGTCAAAATGATCAGGAAGATGCTCGATGAAACGAAGAGATTATTGTAAATTAATCTCTTTTTTTGTCACCGGATGATAGCTTTTTTATGAAAAAATACGGTATTTTTCATTGATAGAGCCTAAAAATCTGTTTTGAAAGCGGTTAAATTTATTTTATGTAAAAATGAAAACGCTTGTAACTTAAAAATTGAATGTCAAATGTTGATTTTTAGAGGCGAAGAAATATAATTAATAGCGAAGTAACGGGATACAGATGAATGACCTTCCTTAAATATTTTTTGACACCATGAAATCATCTGTATCCCGGCTGTAGTTAAGAGACCGCAAAGGTCTTTTTTGTATAAAATAAAAAACATTTACAGAAAAGATTGACATTATTTTTTTAAAAGGCATATAATAATTGCATAGAAACCGTTGAAGTGGAGATAAAAATAGATCGTGCACTTACAGAGAGCTTGGATGGTGGAAGCAAGCAGAACGCAGCCTATTAAATGGACCACGGAGGGCAAAGTGAAAGGCAGCAGCTGAGTATCCTTTGACGTAAGACTTACGTAAGTAGTCATAGATGTGATAGCATCTAGTAAGAGCATGATGATTCATGAAACAAGGTGGCACCGCGGTCATTATACCGTCCTTGGAAGGTAATTCTTTCAGGACGGTTTTTTATTTCCTGCTGAAAGAACAGAAAGTTCAATAAAGAAGGAGAATCAGGATGATAAGAGAAGCAATTATACAGTTATCGAAAAAACAGGATCTGACATATGATCAGGCCTATGCATGTATGAATGAAATTATGGATGGAAAAGCCAGTGATATTCAAAAAGCTGCCTATCTGACAGCTTTATCATTAAAAGGTGAAACCATTGATGAAATTACAGCCAGTGCCAAAGGTATGAGAGATCACTGTATCAGACTGCTTAATGATCAGGATGTCCTGGAAATTGTGGGAACGGGTGGAGATGATTCGCAGTCTTTCAATATTTCAACGACATCTTCACTGGTTATTGCCAGTGGTGGTGTGAAAGTGGCTAAACATGGCAACCGGGCAGCGAGTTCAAGAAGTGGTTCAGCTGATTGTCTTGAAGCATTAGGAGTCAATATCAGAATTGATGAGAAACAAAGCAAACGGCTGCTGGATAAGATTGATATCTGTTTCCTTTTTGCCCAGAATTATCATCTGGCAATGAAATATGTGGCACCGGTGAGAAAAGAACTGGGAATCAGAACGGTATTTAATGTATTAGGTCCTTTGACCAATCCTGCTGGGGCGACTTTACAGGTTATGGGTGTCTATGACCAGGCGCTGGTCGAGCCATTGGCGAAGGTTTTGAGTCAGCTCGGTGTAAAAAGAGCAATGGTCGTTTATGGTATGGACGGTCTTGATGAGATTTCAGCATCAGCACCAACCATGGTCTGTGAAGTTGATGGACATCGTTATCATACCTACTATATAACACCTGAACAGTTTGGATTGACCAGATGCAGGAAAGAAGAACTTGTTGGTGGAACACCCGAGGACAATGCCGGAATTTCTCTGGACGTGTTAAATGGGAAGTCCGGTGGAGCACGTACGGCAGTTTTGATGAATGCGGGTGCAGGACTGTACATTGGGGGAAAGACAGATTCTTTGCAGGAAGGTATTGTTCTTGCTGAGAAACTGATTGATGAAAAAAAGGCACTGCATAAACTGGAACAGTTTGTGCGGGAATCAAATATTGAGGAGGAGTAAAGATGATATTAGATGATATTATAGAAAGCACAAAAGAAAGAGTTGAAATGAATAAAAAAAGACATTCTATTTCACAGCTGAAGGAAATGGCATTTGCCATGCCTATTGATCAGACATTTCCATTTCAGAAAGCTTTAGAAAAGAAAGATATGTCATATATCCTGGAAGTGAAGAGAAATTCACCTTCTAAAGGACAGATCGTTTCACATTTTGATTTTAAGGAAATTGCTAAAGAATATGAAATGATCGGAGCTGATGCCATCTCTGTTGTAACAGAACCGGATTATTTTAAAGGGGATGATGATTTCCTGAAAGAAATCAAGAAAATCGTTAAAATTCCGGTGTTGAGAAAAGATTTTGTGATTGATGAATATATGGTTTATGAAGCCAAACTGCTAGGCGCTGATGCTATTTTGCTGATTGCTGGAATTGTTGATGAATTTACTTTGATGCGCTGTGTCAATCTTGCCTATAACCTTGGCATGTCAGCCGTCGTAGAAGCTCACAGTTCGATGCAGGTGCGTAAAGCATTAAGAGTTGGAGCCAAGATCATTGGTGTTAACAACCGAGATTTAAGAGATTTCAGTGTTGATCTGCACAATACGGTAGAATTAAGAGATATGGTCAAAGATGATGTGATCTTTATTTCGGAAAGTGGTATCAGAAACAGAAAAGATATTGAAATGCTGGAGGCACATCATGTTGATGGCGTGCTGATTGGTGAAACGATGCTGAAAAGCCGTAATAAACGTCATACATTGGAAGTTCTAAAAGGTATTGTAGAGGCTGATGAAAATTAAGATCTGCGGATTAAAAAGAGCAGAAGATATTGACGCTGTCAATTTATATAAGCCAGACTATATTGGTTTTGTTTTTGCCGGGACAAAACGTCGGATAACATTTCAGCAGGCAAAACGATTAAAGCAGCTGCTGGCTGCAGATATATGCGCTGTTGGTGTTTTTGTTGATGAAAAGATCGATCATATCGTTTCTCTGGTTGATGACCATGTTATTGATATGATTCAGCTGCATGGTCATGAAGATGAAACATACATAGCCAGACTCAAGGAAAAAACAACGGCAACGATCATTAAAGCAATCCGTATTCAGGATGAAACATCTTTAGATGTCAGATATGATGTCGATTATTATCTGTTGGATCACTGTCAGGCGGGCAGTGGACAGTCATTTGACTGGAAACTGATCAGAAATCTGGATAAACCGCTGTTTCTGGCAGGTGGAATCAGCCTGGATAATCTTGATCAGGCTTTAAAACAGGATGTCTGGGGTCTGGATATCAGTACCGGTGTTGAGACACAGGGATGGAAAGATCCTCAGAAGATAGCAAAAGTGATAAGGAGGATTAGAAATGAAAGGTAGATATGGGATCCATGGTGGACAATATATTCCCGAAACGCTGATGAGTGAAATTCATAAAATCGAAGATGCTTATGAATTTTATAAGAATGATAAAGAATTTAATGATGAACTGCAGTTCTTATTAAAAGAATATGCCGGACGTCCTTCACTTTTATATTATGCCAAGAAAATGACCGAAGATCTTGGTGGAGCAAAGATCTATCTAAAAAGAGAAGATCTTAATCATACTGGTTCTCACAAGATCAATAATGTTCTGGGCCAGGTTCTTATGGCAAAGAAAATGGGAAA
The DNA here is from genome assembly GCA_949290865.1 of uncultured Bacillota bacterium. GTDB lineage: Bacteria > Bacillota_I > Bacilli_A > Erysipelotrichales > Coprobacillaceae > Faecalibacillus. Next base: position 64,418 of record CASETM010000023.1, on the reverse strand, counting down.
AAAGAGAGTCATTGCTGAAACTGGTGCTGGCCAGCATGGAGTTGCGACAGCAACAGCAGCTGCCCTGCTGGGACTGGAATGTGAGATCTTCATGGGAAAAGAAGATACAGACAGACAGGCTTTAAATGTTTATCGAATGGAACTGTTAGGAGCAAAAGTTCATCCGGTAACATCAGGTACTATGACCCTTAAAGATGCGGTCAATGAAACCATGCGTGAATGGACCAGACGTATTGATGATACCATGTATGTACTTGGTTCAGTGATGGGTCCTCATCCTTTTCCAATGATCGTTCGTGATTTTCAAAGTGTCATTTCTAAAGAAGCCAAACAGCAGATATTAGAAAAAGAAGGACGTCTGCCATCAGTTGTCATGGCCTGTGTTGGTGGTGGCAGCAATGCCATGGGAATGTTTTACAATTTTATCGATGATCAGGAAGTTCAGCTGATTGGCTGCGAAGCAGCGGGAAAAGGTATTGATACACCTTTAAACGCAGCAACTATTTCAACTGGTTCGCTCGGTATCTTTCATGGCATGAAATCTTATTTCTGTCAGGACGAATACGGACAGATTTCTCCGGTTTATTCTATTTCTGCAGGGCTGGATTATCCTGGGATTGGACCTGAACATGCCAATCTGCATGATACAGGGCGTGCTCAGTATGTGGCTGTTACTGATGATGAAGCTGTTGCTGCATTTGAATATATTGCCAGAGTCGAAGGAATCATCTGTGCAATTGAAAGTGCACATGCTGTTGCACATGCTATAAAACTGGCACCAACGATGTCTAAAGACGATATCATGATCGTCTGTCTGTCAGGACGTGGTGATAAGGATGTCGCTGCAATTGCCAGATACAGGGGGAATGATATCCATGAATAGAATACATCAGGCATTTAAAAATCATAAAGCTTTTATCGGTTTTCTGACTGCGGGAGATCCAACGTTAGAAAAGACCGTTGACTATATTCTGGCTTTAGAAAAAGCTGGAACTGATCTGATTGAAATCGGAATTCCTTTTTCTGATCCGATTGCTGAAGGACCTACGATTCAGGAAGCTAATCTTCGCGCTTTGAAAAACAAAGTGACAACCGATGATGTTTTTAAGATGGTCAAAGAAGTACGCAGACATACTGATATCCCGCTTTGTTTCATGACATATCTTAATGTTGTCTTTCACTATGGCTATGATAGATTTTTTCAGAAATGTCAGGAGGTTAAGGTTGATGGGATCATTATTCCTGATCTGCCTTATGAAGAATGTCATGAGGTAAAAGATGTCTGTGAACAGTACGGTGTACAGCTGATTTCGATGATTGCACCGACCAGTCAGGAACGTATTGAAATGATTGCCAAAGAGGCTGCAGGATTCATTTATCTAGTTTCATCAATGGGTGTTACTGGAAGGCGTGATGATCAGAGTTTTTCTCAACATATCGATAAGATCTGTCAGCAGATCCACGAGGTTACAGATGTACCAGTGGCTATTGGTTTTGGCATCAATACTCCTTCGCAGGTTCAGCAGTTTAAGCGATATGGTGATGCGATCATTGTCGGCAGTGGTATTGTTGAACTTATTGGGCAGTATGGACAAGATGCCGACAAAGCGATTTATGATTATGTTCATTTACTGACAGAAGCATTATTATGATCTTTATACACACTTTTTCATTTTTTGGTAAAAGTGTGTTTTTTTTTTGAAATGCTTTATAATAAGTGATGGTGATCATATGCATAAATATATTCAATATTATTCATCGCCGCTGGGACGGATGATCATGTTAAGTGATGGTGAAAATTTAACGGGATTATGGTTTGAAAAGCAGAAATATCAGGATCAGGATACAGCTATGGAAAAGGATATCCCTTTATTTGGCAAGGTTATCAGCTATCTGGACAGTTATTTTGCCGGACAGCAGCCGCTTTGCGATTTTCCTTTGAAACTAGAAACGACAGCGTTTCGCCAGCTGGTTTATCATTATCTGATGATGATTCCCTATGGTCAGGTGACAACTTATGATGAACTGGCAAAAGTGGTTGCCAGCAGGACCGGAAAGCGCAAGTGTGCCCAGGCAATTGGGCAGGCTGTTGGTCATAATCCTATTGGCATTATCATTCCCTGTCATCGGGTTATCGGGAAAAACGGCAAGCTGACGGGTTATGCCGGTGGCCTTGATAAAAAGGCAGCTTTGCTGAAGCTGGAAAAAGCAGATCTGAAAAATCTCTATATACCAGAAAATAAAACAACGCTATAATAAATAGATGAAGGGAAAATTATGAAAAAAATACGAGATCATTACCTGTTCCATGCGGGAATTTCTTGCTTTTTTTATCTTGCTTATGGTGCTTTTACAGTTATTTTGTCCATGTACTGTCAGGATATTGGCATGTCTGCTTCACAGATTGCCTATATTGTTTCTTTTGCACCGCTGCTTTCAATTGCTACACAGCCTTTTTTGGCTATTTGGCGGATAAATGGAAATCACTAAAAAAGGTATCTGTTTTACTGCTGTTTATCATGATGGGATGTATTTTTGCCATCAACAGAAATTTCTGGGTGTTATTGCTGACATCCGGAATAACTGTATCTTTTATAAATGCCGTAACGCCATTAACTGACCGTATTGGTATTTCTTCGCCATATCAGTTTGGCAAGATCAGACTGTGGGGGTCATTTGGTTATGCAGTCATGGCGCAGATTAGTGGCATTCTTTATCAGTATATTTCACCGTTTTCTAATTTTATGGCTGCGATTTTGGGGACGCTGCTGACGATCATCTGGTTTCTGATCCGAAGTTAAACGAACCGGTTGAAAAAAAAGAAAATCAACAGCTTTCAACGAAAACGATGACACTGGAACTGCTGCATAACCGACCTTTTGTGATTTTTCTGATTATTTCACTGTTTTTCTGGGGTTCATGTTCAACAAATTTTAACTATCTGTCTATCTTTATCAGATATTTAGGAGGAAATGCCTCACAGGTAGGAACCTATCAGTTATGTGCGACCTTGTTTGAAATTCCTATGATCCTGGTGACCGATTATATTATCAAGAAGGTATCATTTCGCAATATCATGATTTTTGCAATCATCGTTTCGATGATCAATTTTGCCTGGTATGCATCTTTACCAACTGTTGAATATATCATCTATGTTTTTGTTTTTAAAGGCTTTTCAACGGTCTTATTTACCATGATCACAGTCAGACTGGTCCTTGTACTGGTTAAAGAAGAATATGTATCGACGGCCTATGGTATACAGGCAATGTTAGGGAAAGGATTGGGAGCAATGGCTTTTCAGCTGATTGGCGGAAGGATCATTGATACTTATTCCATGTCTGCGTTCTACTGATTTTTATTTGCAGGGACATGCATTGCTTTGGTTTTTGCACTGTTTTTTAAAATACCAAAACGTCGACAGTTATGAAAGGAAGAAAAGATATGTTAAAAGTGAAAGCTGTTATATTTGATATGGATGGACTGATGGTTGATACGGAACCGGTCGGAAACATGATCTGTGTCAAGGCTCATGAAAAATTTGGCTATAAAATTACGCAGGAGATGTTATTTGATCTGATTGGCCGTAATGGAACCAGTGCTCTGGAATATTATCGTACAGTGTTTGGTGACGATTATCCTTATCAGGAGATTCGTCAGGAATCACGTCGTTTACATGACGAATATTATAGCACACATGATATTGAAGTAAAACCAGGTCTTTATGAACTGATTGCCTATCTGCATGATCAGGGAATTAAAATGGCAGTTGCTTCTTCGACCGTCACTGAGCGTGTGAAGGAAAATCTTGAAAAAATTCATGTCCTGGCAGATTTTGATCATGTGATTGGTGGTGATCAGATCATCAATGGTAAGCCGGCGCCAGATATCTTTTTAAAAGCCCTGGAACTTCTTAATGTTGATGCCAGCGAAGCCCTGGTCTTAGAAGACAGCAAAAATGGGATTCTGGCAGCATATCATGCCCACATTCCCGTGATCTGTATTCCTGATATCGTTCGCCATACGCCGGAAACACTGTCGAAAACCTATAAAGTGCTGGATCGTCTTGACAAGGTCATTGCGGAAGTGGTGAAAAAATAATGGAACATCATAATATTGAGCCGGTATATGATAAAGACTCGCGTATCTTGATTTTAGGGTCTTTTCCATCTGTCAAATCACGACAGGCTCAATTTTTTTATCATCATGAACAGAATCGGTTCTGGAAAGTTTTAGCAGCTGTCTTTGGAGATGAACTGCCACAGACAATCGAAGAGAAAAAAAGCTTTTTACATAAGTATCATATTGCTTTGTGGGATGTCATTGCCAGCTGTGATATCAAAGGTTCCAGCGATTCTTCTATCAAAAATGTCAAAGTGAATGATCTTGATCGAATCGTTAAACATTGTCCGATTAGGGCAATTTATACAAATGGGAATCTGTCAGATAAATATTATCATCAGTATTTTTCATATGATATTTTCTGTCAGAAATTGCCATCAACGTCTTCTGCCAACGCTGCCTACCATCTTGACAGGCTGATCAGTTTTTGGCAAATGATCAAAGAAGAAAGATAACATGTTTGGGGGAAAAGAAAAAATGGATAAGGATTTAATTCAGGGGAATGTCACAAAATCGATCATATTTTTTTCAATACCTTTGATCATTGGTAATCTTTTACAGCAATTATACAATATTACTGATACTTTAATCGTGGGACAGTATCTGGGCAGTCAGGCCTTAGCGGCGGTTGGCTCTGCATTTACGCTGATGACTTTTTTGACGTCGATCATTTTAGGGTTATGTATGGGCAGTGGCATATTGTTTTCTATGCTTTATGGCGCAGATGAAACAGACAAGATGAAAGTGGCGTTTTTTGTTGCTTTTGTTTCGATCGGAATGCTGTCACTGGTGCTCCAGCTATTGTGTATGCTGGGCATCCATCCGATCCTGCATTTTTTAAATATTCCCAAGGATGTTTATGATCAGACTTTTCAGTATCTGATCATTGTTTTTGGCGGAATCATTTTTACGTTTCTCTTTAATTATTTTTCTTCGTTGCTTAGAGCTTTGGGAAATTCGAAAACACCGCTTTATTTTCTAGGAATATCGGCTATGATCAACATCGTTCTTGATATATTTTTTATTGCGCAAGTACATATGGGCATTCAGGGAGCAGCTTTTGCAACCGTGATTGCTCAGGCGGTTTCGGCTTTTTTAATGGCTATTTATGTCTGGAAAAAAGAACAGGAGCTTTTGCCACAGCGTCAGCACTGCCATTTTGACCGTCAGATTTTTAAAAAGATCCAGGCTTTTTCACTGTTGACCTGTCTGCAGCAGTCTATCATGAATTTTGGAATCCTGATGATCCAAGGACTAGTGAATAGTTTTGGTGTGATGACGATGTCAGCTTTTACGGTAGCGGTGAAGATCGATGCTTTTGCTTATATGCCAGTTCAGGATTTTGGCAATGCTTTTTCAACTTTTATTGCGCAAAACAAAGGAGCCAGGCGTGATGACCGTATTGTTCAAGGAGTGAAGAACAGTTTTGTGCTATCATCGCTTTTTTGTGTGATCATTTCATTGCTGGTTTTTTTCAATGCAGCCACTTTGATGGGTCTGTTCATCAGTCCTCAAGAAACCGAGATCATTAGACTGGGTGTAGAGTACCTGCACATCGAAGGTTCGTTTTATATTGGGATTGGCTGGCTTTTTTTGCTGTATGGTTATTATCGTGGTATAGGCAAACCGGGAATGTCGGTGGTTTTGACGATTGTTTCACTGGGAACAAGAGTTTTTCTGTCTTATGCCCTGGCACATATTTATGGAACAACGATCATCTGGGCATCGATTCCAATTGGCTGGCTGCTGGCTGATTTGATTGGAATCCTGGTGATGATCAGAAAAGGAGGAAACAGGGATGGAAAATATGATTAGTTTCGTTCATGATCGTATCAGTAAAAGAAAATATGATAACGGGATTGATTTTACGATGGGAAATGGTCATGATACACTGTTTTTGAGTGATTACTGTCATCATGTTTACAGCTATGATATTCAAAAAGAAGCGCTTGAGCATACCAAAGCGCTGATTAAAGATAAAAATAATATTTCATTGTATCTGAAAAGCCATGAACTGTTTGATCAGGATGTTGATAGCTTTGATGTAGGAATTTTTAATCTAGGTTATTTGCCCGGAGGCAATAAGGAGATCACAACGACATATGAAACAACGCTCAGGACGTTAAAAAAAGCTGCTACCTGTCTTTGTAAAAAGGGTGTGATCTATGTTGTTGTGTATACCGGACATGATCAGGGAAAAGAAAGTGATGGTTTAATGGAATATTTTCTGACTTTGGATCATATGATATTCAATGTAGCTAAGTTTGAAATGATGAATAAAGAAAATGCCCCTTATGTGGTCATGATAGAAAAAAGATAATTGATCATTGCTTTGCTGCGCTATGTTAGAGAGAAGGAGATCATATGGCAAAACAAGTAGAAGTTTATATTACTGATCCAGTAGGATTATACGCAAGACCAGTAACGAAACTGGTTGAAATCATGAAAATATTTGACTGTTATGTTCATTTGCTTTACGGAGATAAGGACATTAACATGAAATCAATGATGGGACTGCTTTCTTTAGGGATTCCCTGCAAAGCGCATGTAACGATCATTGCTGAAGGCAAAGATGAAGATCATGCTATCGAAGCTTTAAAGGATAAAATTGAAACAATGCATTTAGGACAGGTCCTTGTTTAATAACAATGATACCTGTCATTTAATGAACATGATAAGGGTGCCTGATTTCAGGTGCTCTTTTTTTGTTTGCACCCGAGTGCTTTCTGATAGTATTTGAAGATAGGCGGCATTTATGGTATAGTGTAAAGGAAATAAGAAATAAAGGGGAATGGAAATGGAAAACTTTATTAAACTGATTTTAGCTTTTGTTTTGGGTTTACTTTTTGTTTTGCTGGCAATGCCAAAAGTAATACCATTTCTACATAAAATGAAATTTGGACAGGTAGAAAGAGAAGAAGGACTGGAGTCACACAAGAAAAAAGGGGGAACACCAACAATGGGTGGTGTTGTCTTTGTGATTGCGACAGTCATCGGAGCATTTGTCGCTAATTATTCATCACTATTAGATCCACATCTGATCCTGATCACGATTGTTCTGGTTGGTTACAGCCTGATTGGTTTTATTGATGATGCTTTGATCGTTTTAAAGCATCATAACGAGGGATTGAAAGCCTGGCAGAAATTTCTTTTGCAGGCAATTTTAGCGGTCATCTGCTATTATTTTCTGATGAATTACATTCCTGAGTTTACGACCGTTATCAAAATTCCACTGATCAAAGCAGAAATCGATCTGGGATGGCTTTATGCTGTATTGGTGTTTATCATGTTTACCGGAGAAAGCAACGGGGTCAATTTATCTGATGGCCTTGATGGTCTGGCAACAGGTTTATCAATGGTGGCGATTGCACCATATGTTATTTTTGCTATCATGATCAAAAACTATGCCGTTGCTTCTTATGCAACAGCAATGATTGGGGCACTGTTAGGATTTATGTATTTTAACTATCATCCTGCACGTATTTTTATGGGTGATGTTGGTTCTTTAGGATTAGGAGGATTCCTGGCTATTCTGGCTATCTTGACTAAACAGGAACTGCTGCTGATCATTGTTGGTGGGGTTTTCCTGATGGAAACTTTATCTGTTATTATTCAGGTTGTTTCTTTCAAGACAAGAGGAAAGAGAGTCTTCAAGATGGCACCAATTCATCATCATTTTGAAATGCTGGGATGGAGCGAACAGCAGGTAACGATTTCTTTCTGGTTCATTGGTTTTATCTGTGGTATTGTCGCTATTGTTTTAGGAGTGTTATAACATGTTGACAGGGAAAAAAGTTCTGGTCATTGGTCTGGCCAGAAGTGGGAAGGCAGCAGTCAGACTGCTGCAGAAATTAAATGCAACGATTACGATCAATGAAGGAAAAGAACTGGAAAAAATTGATGGTTATCAGGATTATTTAGATGCCGGTATTGAAATCATTGCCGGAGAACATCCTGATGAACTGTTTGAAAGAGATTTTGATTTTGTTATCAAGAATCCTGGGATCAATTATCACAAGCCCTTTATTTTAAGGCTGAAGGAACGAGGAATCCCGGTCTATACAGAAATCGAACTGGCTTTTCAATGTGCCAAAAAACAGCATTATATTGCGGTTACGGGAACGAATGGAAAAACAACAACTGTTACATTGATTTATGAAATTCTTAAGGCTCAGTATGAACATGTTCATTTTGCCGGAAATATTGGGAAACCTTTGTGTGATGTTGTTTTAGAAAATGATCTTCTAAAAGAGAGTGATCATTATATTGTTATTGAAATGTCTAATTTCCAGCTGCTTGATATTGAGCAGTTCAAACCGGAAATTTCAACGGTCATCAATCTGACACCTGATCATCTGGATTACATGGCTTCACTGGATGAGTACTATGCTTCAAAAATGCGCATTTATGAAAACTGTGATCAGCATGATTACTTTGTTGTCAATCAGGATGATGAAACATTGCAGCAGTATCTGCAGCGTTATCCTGTTCCTTGTCAAAAGGTGACTCAGTCACTTGATCATCAGGCTCAGTGCATGATCAAAGATAATCATATTGTCTTTGATGATGAAGTCATCATGGCACTTGATGATATCAGGATCGTGGGTAGACATAATGTCCAGAATGTCATGCTGGCAACAGCAATTTGTAAGCTGGCAGGAGTGTCAGGTCAGAAGATTAAGGAAACGGTCAGACATTTTCATGGTGTTGAACACCGTATTGAATTTGTTGGTGAATATCATGGCGTACGTGTCTATAATGATTCTAAAGCTACCAATACGGATGCCAGTATCATTGCCTTAAAGGCATTTGCTCAACCGGTCATTCTTTTGATGGGTGGTTTTGATAAAGGTTTGAATCTGAAAGAAATGTCAGAGTATAATGATCACATTGCTCATTTGATTACCTTTGGAGCGGCTGGTCATCGTTTCAAGGAAGATATGCATCATCAAAGCAGTTATGAAGTTAAAGATCTGAAGTCAGCAGTGGAAAAAGCTTTTGAAATTGCGCATTCAGGGGATGTTATTCTGCTTTCTCCTTCTACAAGTTCGTTTGATGAATTCAGCGGCTATGAAGAAAGAGGAAGAGTATTTAAACAGTATGTTCATGAAATATCTGGTTAATGCCAGATATTTTTTGTTAATATGTTTAACAAAAAATATGAGAAAATGAGTGATGTTTTGTTAATGGTATTTAAATGTGATGCTAAATGCTTTTCAAAAGAGAATTTTAGGATTATGATGCAGGTGTCAATTGAAGGAGGACACAAATATGAAACTAGAACAAATCAATGAACAAGCAAAATTATCATTAAAGAAATATTTTAAGGATGCTTATGAAATAAAACAGAGTGAAGGAAATAAAAAAGAATTCACATATGATGAAATGATCTCTATGATTCATAGTGATATTGAAAAACAGCAACAAAGATTACATGAATTAAACATGATGAAAGAAGTTTTAGAACATGATGCGAAAAAAGCATATGAATATATCTTTGGAGCTCAAAAAGAAGATACTGAAGTTCATCATGATACGATTGATGAAATGAGAAAAAAACTCAACGAAAACATGAATGAACAGATGACATACGTTAACAATTTAAAACAACAGTTAATGCAAAAATAGCTTATCATTCGATAAGCTGTTTTTCTTCATTGATATATTCGTATTCACTGTATTTATCTTCGGCCAGAGAGGCAATAACAATTTTCTGTTCCAGATTTTCTTTATAGTTTAAAGAAAACACACCCGCATAAATAATATCAAGCAAATATTTGAGAGATGTTGCAGAAGCAAAATCTCCAATCTTGATATTCAGCATTTCTTTTGAAGACATATACATGACAGCATCAGCAAGCTGATTGATACTGTTTTCACCAATACAGGTGATTGCAATCAAAGGGATATTACGATTTTTATAGATTTTTGCAACTTCCAGCAGATGACTGGTTTGTCCCGAATAAGAAACAATAATACCACAGTGGTTTGCTGAAGCGTTATAAGCCATGATTTTTTCATTTCCGGTTATTTCACAGATGTTAACCGTTTTTTTTATGTAGCTCATCTGATTTTGAAAATGCTTTGCTAAAATCAGATGATCCAAAATACCATAGATATCAATGATCTGACATTGTCGTAGAAGTGAAAATATTTTTGCCAGCTGATCATGATCAAGTAGTTTTTCGGTATCCTGAATCGTTTCTTTTTCCAGTTTGGCAAGATTTGTTGTAATGGTCATGATATTATCGTGGATAGTAAAAGGAATACTGGCATCGACATCCATTTCTTCAAGCAGGTATTCCAGTTCCTTGACATAAGCCGTTTTAAAATCGTTCCATCCCTGATAGCCAAGTTTTTTTGTAACTCTGATAACCAGTGGAGCACTGGTATATGTATCTTTAGCCAGTTGACTGGCAGAGAGGTTTTCAATCTGCGTACCAAGACTGGTAATCCGATCGATAATAATTTTTTCACTGGCAGAAAAATGAGTTTTGCCAATTTTTTCAGTAATGATCATTTTGCTCTCCTTTACATGAAAAAAACAGGGAATGATTATTCCGTGGTTTTGCTGTATAACCGGTCATAAGCTTCCTGATAGAGTTTTTCATAGGTGGTGTTTTCCTGACAGGATGCAACACCAATTGCCAGTGTAACTTCTTCCGGGATATTAACCATCTGTTTCTGTTCAAAAAGTCGTAAAAGCTCGGTTCTTTTGGCCAGTGCTTCTTCAACACTTCTTTGATTAAGAACAAAAACAATAATTGTATCATGTGATATTCTGCCAATAATATCGATATTAGAAAAATGTGTAGATATAAAAGTTGCTATTTCTTTGATTAGACTGTCACCACAGGCATTCCCTTCTTCTAGATAGATTTCATCTATCCCTTCTATTTTAAACAGAAACAACATTTTCATGGCTTCAGGATTTTCTGCTATTTTTTCATTGACTAGCCATTTGGCAGTATCAAGATTGTAAATCTGTGTTAATGAATCAATGTTCTGACTATTCATCAACAAGTCTCTTTGCTTATCAAGTTCTCTGATACGCTGAAAATAGATGGCAGCATCTTTGACACGCTTTAATACGTCATCTTCGATAATGGGTTTGGTTATATAATCGTAAGCACCGAAATCAAAAGCCTGAATTTTGTCTTTAGGGTCGTCACTGGCTGTAATGACGATGATAGGAACATGTGCCAGTCTTTCGACTTTTTTGATTTGTCTGATGAGTCCAAAGGCCCCTCTTGTCATGAGATCCAGTAATACGACATCGAACTGGAAATCATTATCTTTGACGATATTGACGGCATCGGATACAGTTTTTGCAGATATGACCTGAAAGTCTTTTTCAAAATACTGTTGAAAAAGAATCAAATAAATTGTTGCATCTTCGACTAATAGTAAATTCATTTTCATCTCTTTACCTCCGCTATTATAATTATATATCATAAAGAGATAATTTAAAAAATATTTTTCAAAATATGTTATATCTTTTTAGTATATAGAAAATCCTTTTTTTTCTGTCTGGTATTTTTTAAAACAGAATGAATATATTTAAGAGGGTGATAAAGATGAAAAATAAGAGAATATTATTCATGGTTTTATCGATAACTGGCATAGGTCTGATGATGGTTTATAGTGCTTCACATATCTGGGCCCAGTATAGATTTGATGACAGTTATTATTTTATTAAACGACAGATGATTTTTGTGACTATCGGTCTTCTGTGCATGGCAGTTTTTGCGAAGATCGATTATCATCTTTATCAAAGACATTGTGTTAAGATTCTGCTTTTTTCTTTTTTTCTAATGATTCTGGTACTGATTCCAGGAATAGGAGTAGTTAGAGGAGGATCACGAAGCTGGTTCAATCTGGGGCTGTTCGCTTTACAGCCATCAGAAATTTTTAAGATTGCTTTGATTATTTATGTCAGCGACTATATAAGTCATCATTATCATCAGATGAAAAAGCTAAAAAGCTGTATCAAACCATTGCTGGTAACACTTTTAGGATTTATCATGATCATGTTGCAGCCTGATTTTGGCAGCGGTGTTGTTATGTGTTGTGCCGTTGTTGTGATGATAATTGTGACACCTTTTCCATTTCGCTATTTTATGATTTTAGGAGGTATTGGAATCGGTGGAATTGTGATGATGATTCTGACAGCAAGCTATCGTATGAAAAGGATTCTTGCATTTCTTGATCCTTTTCAGGATCCTTTAGGTTCGGGATTTCAGATGATCCAGTCATTGTATGCGATTGCTCCAGGGGGATTATTGGGTGTGGGTTTTGATAACAGTATTCAAAAACACTTTTACTTGCCAGAACCGCAGACAGATTTTATTTTTGCGATTTATCTGGAAGAATTTGGTCTGATAGGAGGAGTTTTATTAATTCTTTTATATGCATCATTGTTTATTCACTGTTTAAATCTATCAAAAAAAATCGATGATATTTTTGGGAGTTTTATGATCATTGGCATTGTTTCTGTAATCGGTATTCAAACCTTGATTAATTTGGGGGTCGTAGTGGGTTTGTTTCCTGTTACAGGTGAAACGATGATGATGCGAATACGTAAAATAAATTAATAATGCTTATTAAAGATACACACACATGGGGAAATAGCACATAAAAATGTGAAAAGATGAGAAAATTGCCCTTTTTTCATGAGTAAATAGCACGCATGAAAGCGCTTTACTTATTATAATTTTTATAGAATATAAAAAAGGAGGCAAAAACAAGTGGTTATGAAAACGCGAAAAGTATTAAGTACGTTTGTAAGCGCAATGATGGTTTTTGGACTAACTGTTACGCCTGCATATGCTGCTGGAATCACAGCAACTGGGACGCAGAAAGCATATGTAGTTGGTGATGACTGGGGGCCAGGTGTTTCTAAAACAATTTTAAATCTTGATCAGGTTATCGATGCTGATTCGGTTGATAAAACTGATTTTAAGGTTGTTCAAACATTAGACAACAAAAATTCAAGTGATAGAAACATAATTGATGCTTATGTATCTGATGAAAATGGGAATGAAATAAAAGAAAATTCTCAATATGTAACAATTGAAATGACAATTTCTCCTGTTGAAGGTAATCCAATTGTTTGGGATGGAGCTAAATGGGTTAATAATTGGGCTAACCCTTATGAATTAGATGTAAGTCTTGTTAATGGAGCAACATTGACATCTGAAGGTAATGATATTACACAGTTAGATGTTGAATCGGTTATTGATGTTGCCGGTGATGGAAAAATCTGTCCACAGCTGGATGGATTTGTTAAAGGTGAATTTACATATGATAGTGCAGCTGTTTCATATGCACTGTATTCTCCAGAAAAAGATGATAAAACAAATGCTTTAGTTATTTGGAATCATGGTATTGGAGAAACTGGAACTGATGTTCAAATTGATTTATTAGGAAATAAAGTAACTGCATTAGTTGATACTGATTTTCAAGAAGCAATGAGTGGTGCTTATGTACTGGTTCCACAAAGAAGGTCAGGAGTTTCTTCAGAAGCAAGTGCTGAAACGATTTATCAGCTGATTTTAAAAATATTAAAAGAAAATCCTGATATTGATTCAAATAAAGTGATTGTTGGGGGATGTTCAGCTGGTGGAGCAATGACAATGACAATGCTGTTCCAGCATCCAGAACTTTATGCTGCAGCATATCCAATCTGTCCAGCAACACAAAGTGCCAGTGTTAGTGATGAAATGATTGAATCAATTAAAAATGTACCAATCTGGTTTATTCATTCAGAAAATGATACAACTTGTGATCCATTAAAAACAAGTAAACCATTGGCACAAAGATTGAAAGAAGCTGGAGCAGAAGTTCATGAATCATATTTCAGTGATGTTCATGATACAACAGGAAGATTTTTCTTAGATGATAATAATCAGTTGACTACAGTAGATACTGGTAAACCATATACTTATGATGGACACTGGTCATGGACATATTTCTATAATGATCAATGTGTTGATACCAATGGAGCAAACTTATGGCAATGGATGTCTGTACAGACGAGATTAGATAATAATGTTGTTTCTGGTACACAAAAAGCCTATATTATTGGTGATGACTGGGGACCAGCAGTTTCAAAGACAATTATTTCTATGGATAAACTAATTGATGCTGCTTCATTGGATGCTAATGATTTCACTGTTGTAGAAGAAAAAGAAGCCACAGTTGACTGGAACACTGGTGCAGTTGGATTAGCAAAAGCTGCACGTACTGTGACAAATATTTATGCTTCTGATGAAAATGGTAATGAAGTCACTACTTCATCAAAATATGTAACTATTGAAATGGAAGTTGATCCAAATACGGGATCACCATTCATTTACAGTTTAAGCACTGGATTTAACAGTTGGTGCGATCCTTATAAACTGTATATCAGTTTAGCAGATAATGCAGTTGTTACTTCTGAAGGACAGCAGATAACAAGTGTCAATATTAAAGAAACTATTGACGTTGCTGGTGATGAAAAAATTGTTCCACAGGTAGATGGCATCTTTGATATTAATCAGACTTATACTGCAAAAGATGGAACGCTTTATAATTATGCGGATTATAGACCTGCAAAAGATAATGATAAACATGCTTTGGTTATCTGGTTACATGGTGCTGGTGAAGGTACTAACAAAGGAGAAAATGACTCATATATTGATCTGTTAGGAAATGAAGTAACTGCTTTGGTAAGCAATGATTTCCAGAAATTGTTTGATGACGCATATGTATTGGTTCCACAAGCACCAACTATGTGGATGGATGATGGAACTGGAGCTTATCAAAATGGTGACAAAGGTTCATGCTATACAGAAAGTTTAATGGAAATGATTGATGCTTATGTAAAGAATAATCCTGATATTGATCCAAATAGAGTGATCATTGGTGGATGTTCAAACGGTGGATATATGACAATGGAAATGATTCTGACATATCCAGATTATTTTGCAGCAGCCTTCCCGATTTGCGAAGCTTATCAGGATCAGTATATTACTGATGAACAGATTGAATCTATTAAAGATTTACCAATCTGGTTCACGTATGCTAAAAATGATGGAACAGTCGATCCAACATTATGTGTTGAACCAACTGTAAAACGTCTATTAGCTGCAGGAGCAAAAAATGTCCATGTTTCAGCATTTGAAGATGTACATGATACAACTGGTAGATTTACTTCTAATGGAGAACCATATCAATATAATGGACATTGGTCATGGATCTATTTTGATAACAATGAATGTTATGATGGACAATTAAATGCTTGGGAATGGTTGGCTAAGCAAGTAAAAACTGCTAATGATACTGCTTCAGATAATAATTCAGCAACTCAAAATCCTTCTAAACCTGTAACATCTGTAAAAACTGGTGATGATACTGCGTGGTTAGGATTAGGAATTATGATGGTATTATCTGCAACTACTTTCACAGCAGTGAAGAGAAGATACTATTAATTTAAAACGTACTTAATACATATAAGAGACTGTAACGAAAAAGATTAATTTCTATTTTTGAAGAGACAGTCTCTTCTTCTTTTTTTATGAAAAAGATAACCAGCCTGCTTAAGTTATATACGACAGTATCATGAGTCAAAGCAATCTGTTAATTTTATTATGTAGTTTATCCAGATGTTTGCATACAGCTTTGTGACATGCGATAGTATATCTATTGACAATGGTCTGAATTTTGCTTCCTTAACAAAGGCTATTGAAGTATCTGAATCTAGTTCTTTTTTGAGCACTTCAAATATATGCTAAAAAGCATGGAAATATTATCTCTGATTCTATATTTCATGGATGTACAAAAAGTTTTATACAATCGAGTTGGATTAGCGGATAGGACCTGATAGCGGATATTATTTTTATAGGCATTGGTCATAGTTCTTAATGAGAAGTTCATATTCATATATGAAAAGGCAACGATTTTGTACACGATTTTGAAATTATATGGATGACGTTCTTTAATGTTGCTCTCCTTTTTTTTATTATGCAGGAAAATACTGAATTATATTTTAATCTATAAATAATAAAAAATCCAATGGTAAAATAAGTTGAGATGAATAACACTTTTTTGTGTAATTAGGTTATTTAATTACAGTGGATTTCATAACCTGTTTATACAAAAAAGACAGGCCTGAATGTGATGAGTTCTGCTTGCCTTTTTGTATTTGAAAAAGTTGTAATTACTTTATTTTGTTATAGCTCTTTTTTATATTTTATTTTTTAGAATGATATATGTAAATTAGAAATATTAAGAAAGTTATTCGAATTTATGATTTATAGTATATTATTTTTCGAATATAAATTTATAATCGAGGAGACTTGTGAATATTTTTAGTGAGCAATAATAGATTCTAATTTTAGTGTTTAATTTAAGAACAGGAAATTTAATATTTATTTTTTCATTTTTTCACGGTATTGTTTAGGAGTTAAACCTATTTGTTCTTTAAAAATATGATTAAACGATTTGACATTTGCGAAACCATTATCAATAGCAATATCAATTATTGGGTAAGCGGTATTTACCAGATCTTCTTTTGCATGGTTTATGCGTACAATATTAATATATTGTTTTAAGGTGATATTTAGGTTTTCTTTAAATAACTTATACAGATAACCTTCGGAAAGATAGAAAGTTTTGCTGATTCGTGACCCTGATAAATTTTCAGCATAATTTTCGTCGATATAATGAAGTATTTTGATGATTCTTTCTTTGTTTTTATTTGTTTTTAATTCTAATGAATTATCTTTATTGTAGCTTAGATGGTTTAATAATAAAAATATTAACATTTGCAAATGACTGATGATACGGATATGATTATATTTATTTGGGTTGTCATAGTAACGGATGATGTCTAATACTTTTCCTAAAATGAGTTGATTATTTAGTGCGTCGGGTTGTCTGAAATATTTTTTATCAATATCTGGACAGCAAAGTTTAAGATAATCGAAATCAATTTGTAAAGCATATCCTTTATAGTATTTTTCTGTGTAGTGAGGGATGATTTCGTGAATTTCTTCGGAATTGATTATATATATTTTTCCAGCATGTGTAGTTTTTATTTCTCCATTGATCCACAAATCAATATGACCATATAATGGCACCAGTATTTCTAGACTACGATGCCAATGCTTGCTTATTCCTTTGCTTGGATAGTTGTCAAAGAAAAAGTCGTGGAGTTTTATTGGTAAGTTGTCGTCATGCCTGATTTTTTCGTACCTAAACATTATTTTTTCCTCTTTTTCATTTTTTAGATAAACAACTTTGTTTTATTATAAAAAAATATTTTATACTTTTCAATATCAGATAACAAATGGCTAAATAATCTTTAATGAAAAAATGGTTATGTCTGATGCGACATATGAGTAATTATAGAATTGAATGTTTTGATAGCTAATTTGTTCTTTTTTTTAGAGTGATTAATAAGCTAAAAATAAGGGAGGCAAAGAATGAAAAAAAATTTTTTAAATTATAATTATCATTTTGTGAATACAAAAGATAGTTTTGAAGAAATATTAAAAATGCATTTTATTAGATATCTAAAAAACATGAGTGAGAGTGACTATGATGAAATCTGAATATCGTGTTGGAGCGTATGAAAGATTATCAAAAGAAGATAATCGGAATGATGAAAGTTCCTCTATCGAAAGTCAGAAAATGATCATTGAATCTTTTGCTTCTTTTCATCAAATGAAGATAATCAGGCATTATTGTGATGATGGGTATACAGGGTCAAATTTTAATCGACCAGGGTTTGAGGATCTTATTAATGATATTGAAAAAGGATATATTGATTGCGTTATTGTTAAGGATTTATCTCGCTTAGGGCGTGAATTGTATAAAACAGGAACATATATTGAAGATTATTTTTTGGCCAGACAAGTTCGTTTTATTGCAGTAAATGATGGTTATGATTCGAATGTTGGTGACGCGATGTTGGGAATACGCTTAAGTGTTAATGATTTATATTTGAGAGACACTTCAAAGAAAATACGGAGCAGTTTGGATGCAAAAAGAAAAAAAGGGGATTATATTGGTTCTTTTGCGAAATATGGATATATGAAAAATCCTCAAAATCCAAAACAGCTTATCCCTGATCCTATGGTTTCTTCTCATATCATCCAGATGTTTGAATGGGCTAGTGTAGGGTTGGGAACAGGGAAAATCGCTCAGAAATTAACATCATGTGGATATCCAATCCCTTCTGTCTATAAAAATGAAAATCGATCTCATGTTTTATTGAAGAATGAAAATCAAGGACGAGGAATATGGCGTGCTCAAACAGTGAAAAGCATCTTAACTGATCAGATTTATTTAGGACATATGGTTCAAGGAAGATGGAAAAAATTGAGTTATCATTCAAAAAAACTGGTAGAATTGCCTGAAGATCAATGGATCATAGTGAAAAATACACATCAGCCATTAATCAGTCAGGAATTGTTTGACAAAGTACAAATAGCATTAAAGAAAACAAAAAAATACTCCGCAAAAAAAGATAAAAAATATTTATTACAGGGATTATTATTCTGTAAAGAATGTGGTCATGCAATCTCTATTAGTGAAAAAAAATATAAAACTAAGACGTCTCACTATGGACATTGTAATTATTACCAGAAATATAGCAAATATAAATTATGTACAGCCCATCATTTTAATTATGATCAGCTTGAACAGGATATGAGAGATTTTTTTTTAAAAATTGGTGAAAAGATGACAGAAGATAGAACTGTTGATAAGTTAATGGCATCTTTTTTCAGATTTAATGATCAGAATCTGAAAAAAAATCAGGATAAAATTAAGGAGTTGAAAAAGGAATATAATAAAAAAAATAATCTCATTTTAAAACTGTATGAAGATAGACTTAATGATATCATTTCGTTGCAGCAATACCAATTGCTGGCATCAAAATATGATAATGATATCAAAATATTATTAAAAGAGATAAAAGGTTTAAAAAAAGCAATTGTCATGAAAACTAATGATTGTGTACAAAAAAAATATCAACAGCGACTTAGAGAATTTCTAAAATCTCAATATATAACACATGAATTTTTATATCAGGTTATTGATAGAATAGACATAAGTGAAAACAAAACTGTAGATATTTATTTTAAGGTTGACTTTTCAAACTATTTAACTGAATAAATAATCATCGCAATGGAAATGTTACAGGTGTGACTTTACCCTTGATGTCTTATGGAGGAACATCAATCATCATGACTTTTATTGAAATTGGTATCATTTTAAATATTTCAAAATCAGCATAATATTTAATCTTTCAAAGATTAAATATTTTTTTTATGGTATGATATCAGTAGTTTGAAAAGGGGTGATAAGATGACAGTGAAACTTTATGATTTATATCCTTATGATACATTTTTTCAGGCAGAAGTGATTTCTTGTGAAAAATGTGAAAGGGGGTATGATGTGGTTTTGGATCAGACCTTGTTTTTTCCTGAAGAGGGTGGTCAAAACTGTGACAAGGGGACGATCAGTGACAAGGAAGTTTTGTATGTTGGTATCAAAGATGATGTCATCCACCATTATCTGAAAGAAGCAGTACAGGGGAAGGTGGAAGGAAAGATCGATTTCCATTATCGTTATGTACAGATGCAGAATCACAGTGGAGAACATATTCTGTCTGGATTGATGTTTCATTTGTATGGGTTTCATAATGTTGGTTTTCATTTAGGAGATCATGAAATAACAACTGATTATGATGGCTATCTGACACATGAACAGCTTAATGAAATTGAAAAAAAAGTCAATGAGGTCATTATGGCTAATAAGAAAATTACCGGATACTATCCAGAAAATGCAGAAACGATGGAATATCGCTGTAAAAAAGAGATTCAGGGAGCTATCAGGATCGTTGAAATAGAAGATGTTGATTGCTGTGCCTGTTGTGCACCGCATGTCCGTTCTACTGCTGAGATTGGTGTTTTTAAAATTGTCAAGGCTATGAAATATAAAAAAGGAATGAGAATTTATTTTTTGTGTGGTGAGAAGGCGTATGAGGATTATTGCCTCAAACATGAGGAAGTTCATCATATTTCTGGACTTTTGTCATCTCCTGTTTATCAGATTGATCATTATGTTGAAAGACTGCTTGAAGAAAATAGCCGTCTCAAACAGGAAATCGCTGCTTTCAAGAGACAGACGATCGAACAGCGGTGTCATACTTTGGCGCAAAAGCCATATCATCTTGTTTTTGAAAGTGATATCGATCGTTCTTTGCAGCAGTTCTATATTAATGAACTGATGAAAAAGTGTGATGATATGGCTGCTGTCTTTGTTGGAGATGAGACAGGATATCGTTTCATGATTGCTTCAAAGAATGATGCGCGATGTTATCTGCAGCTGCTTAAAGATCACTTTGTTGTTAAAGGGGGAGGCAAGGCAGATATGGTACAGGGGACCATTGCTGCATCACAAAAAGAAATAACAGCCTTCCTGCAGCAGGAGATATAAAGAAAAAACTAATGGAACCGCTTTCATAAATGGTTAACCTATTGTATAATAGAACTATCAAAGCAATGAAAGGGGGATATATTTATGAGAGTATATCATGCAGACGAACTGGGAAATGTCGCTGTTTTAGGACATTCTGGTTCGGGAAAAACGAGCGTTATTGAGGCGATGGCCAAAAGAGCCGGAATAATAGATAAGATTGGATCGATCCAAAGCGGTAATACCATCAGCGATTATGATGATGAAGAAATTAAACGCCAAGCTTCAGTAAACATGTCTATTATTCCTTTGGAATGGGATAACTGTAAAGTTAATTTATTAGACACACCAGGGAATTTTGATTTTGTTGGAGAAGTTGAAGCTGCTTTACATGCCTGTGAATCAGCCGTGATTGTCGTTCCATCATATAAAAATATCAGTATTGGAACAAAACAGGCAATGTATCGTGCCAGAGATAAAGCCAAGATTATTTATATCAATGGTCTAGATAATCCTGATGCTGACTACAAAGAAAAACTGGAACAGCTGAAAAAGACTTATGGAAAAGTGATTGCACCAATCCAGGTACCGATCATGCATAATAATAATAAAATGATCGGATATGTCAATGTTGCCAAAATGGAAGGACGTATTTTCAAAGGTGAATATACGGAACCAGCACCAATTCCTGATGAAATGATGGATGAGGTTATGGAAGTCAAAGAAATGATCGATGAAGCAGTTGCTAATACCAATGATGAGCTGCTTGAAAAATTCTTGAATGAAGAACCATTTACGAAAGAAGAAATTTCGTGGGCTTTAAGACAAGGTGTTACGAATCAGACACTGATACCAGTTTTATGTGGAACAAGCAATATTGGTATACAGATCCTGTTAAATTCAATTGTTGCTTTTTTCTCAGCGGCTGGAGATATGTGTAATTCAATGGTTGTTGAAAATGTTGATACGAAAGAAGAAGATCTCATTGGATTTGATGAAAGTTTGCCACCATCATTATTTATCTTTAAAACGATTGCTAATCCTTTTGTTGGCAGAGAATCGATTTTTAAGGTTTGTACTGGGACGATCCGTACGGGTATGACATTATTGAATGTCAATAAAAATGAAGTTGAAAAAATCCAGAAACTTTATATGAAGCGCGGTAAAGAACTGATCGAAGTTGATGAACTGTGTGCCGGTGATATTGGCTGTATGACTAAATTGAGTCATTCTGAAACCAATGATACACTTTGTACATTGGATTATCGTGTAAAATATCCAGATATCAAATTTTCGAAACCTTATTATGGTAAAGGAATCAAGCCGGTTGGAAAAAGCAATGAAGAAAAGATTGCCAGTGCTTTAAATAAACTTTTAGATGAAGATAAAACGTTAAATTTTATAACAAATGCAGAAACCAAACAGCAGTGTATCTATGGAATCGGTGATATTCATCTTGACAGTGTTGTTGCCAAGCTGAAAGCGAGATTCAAGATCGATGTTTTACTGGAAGATATTATTATTTGTTATCGTGAAACAATTCAGAAAGCTTATACACAACGAACTAAATTCAAAAAACAGACTGGTGGTCATGGACAATACGGTGAAGTTGAAATAGAATTTAAGCCAACTCATGATTACAGTACATCTTATATTTTTAAAGAAAAGGTATTTGGTGGTGCAGTTCCAAAAGCATATTTCCCAGCAGTAGAAAAAGGACTGGTTGAAAGTGTTCAACATGGTGTGCTGGCAGGATATCCGGTTCTGGGAATTGAAGCAACGCTGATCGATGGTTCATATCATACTGTTGATTCCAGTGAACAGGCGTTTAAAACAGCAACATCAATGTGTTTTAAGGAAGCTATGTCAAAAGCACAGCCATGTATTCTGGAACCATATGTGACATTGAATGTTTATATCGATGATCAGTATTTAGGTGATATCATGTCACATATTAATAAAAAACGAGGGCGTGTACTGGAAAGTGACAGTTTAGAAGACAATCTGATGAAGATTGTATGCTATGTTCCACAAATGGAAATCATGGAATATGCTATCGATCTAAGATCAATGACGCAAGGTCAAGGTTTTTATGATTATACTTTTACTGGTTATGAAATAGCCCCTGATTTAATTGCCAAAAGAATTATTGAAATGAAAAAATGAAAGTTCTCACGGACTTTCATTTTTTATTGCTCAAAGATAAACTATATGTTATAAATAAACGGTATTGAATATAATTAAAGTGAAATATCGTGATAAACACATTATTATTTCAAAATAAAATGAAATAGAGTATAATAACCACAAGGAGTGATTTGAATGAAAGTCGTTGTTGCGGCCGGAGGGACAGGTGGACATCTGTATCCTGCTTTGGCTTTAGTTGAATATATAAAAAAACAGCAGCCAGACTCACAGTTTCTTTTTATCGGAACAAAAGATCGTCTGGAATCACAGGTTGTCCCTGGACTGGGATATGATTATGTGGGGCTGAATGTCAAAGGATTGGTTGGTAATCCTTTGAAGAAAGCTTACTCAGCAATGCTGTTTTTGAAATCAGTCGTTACCGCCAAAAAAATTATTAGAAAGTTTGCTCCGGATATTGTTATCGGGTTTGGTGGTTATCCCAGTGCCAGTGCTGTTCAGGCAGCAGCTGCACTGAAAATAAAGACAATGATTCATGAACAGAATTCAATCATTGGTCTGACCAATAAGATTCTTATTAAAAAAGTAGATAAAATTGTCTGTTGCTATCAGAAAGCTTATCATGATTTTCCTCAGGAAAAGACCTTGCTTTTAGGTAATCCTAGAGCAAGTGTGATCTGTCATGAAATTCCTCATGATATCCATGAAAAATACCGTTTGAAAAGAGATAAGAAACTGGTGACAATCGTGATGGGATCATTAGGATCAAAGAGTGTCAATGATATTATGGTTGACGCTATTGATAAGTTTAAAGATAAAAATTATCAGGTTTTATATGTTACAGGGAAACCTTATTATGAAATGATGAAAGGTTATGAAAATGACAATGTTAGAATTGTTCCATATATTGATGATATGCCTTCAGTGATGCATGCCACTGATTTGATCATTTCTCGTGCTGGAGCCAGTACCTTAGCTGAATTGACAGCTTTGGGATTACCAGCAATCCTGATTCCCAGCCCTTATGTTGCAGCCAATCATCAGGAATACAATGCAACAGAACTGGTTCAATCTGGAGCGGCGAAAATGATCTTGGAAGCAGATTTGCAGGTCGACAGGCTGCTCTCTATGATCGACAGTATCATTGATGATGAAACAGCATTAAATGTTTTAAAAGAAAACGCAAAAAAACTTGGCAAGCCTGATGCCTGTCAGGATATGTACAATGTCATTGTTGAAATGTTAGGTGAATAAAATGAAGTATGAAAAATATTATCAGGATCTTTTAGATCTTGATGTTGGAACAGTATTAAAAGATGAACCACTTTATAAGCATACGACTTATCGAGTTGGTGGACCTGCCAAATTGTTTGTGAAGGTCAAAAATCTTGAAGCTTTGATCCAGGTTATCAAATATTGCCGCAAACATCGTATTCAGTTATTTGTTATTGGTCGAGGATCAAATCTGCTTTTTTCAGACAAGAGTTTTCAGGGAATCATTATTTCTCTGGAACAGTTTAATCAGTATAAAATTAATGGAAACAGGGTGACAGTTCAGTGTGGAGTGCCAATGATCAAATTGGCCTATGACTGTGCTAAAGCAGGATTAAGCGGTTTTGAGTTTATGGGAGGAATTCCTGGTAATATCGGTGGTGGTATTTTCATGAATGCTGGAGCCTATAATTCTAATATTGCTGAAGTTGTCGAAAGTGTTACAGTTTTAAATGAAAATTTTCAGCTTGTGACTTTATCAAAAGAAGAAATGAATTTTGGCTATCGTCATTCGATCATCCAGGAACATAAAAAATGGATCATTATCGAAGCAACTTTTGTTTTACAGACGAAGACCGTTCAGGAAGTGAATGATCTGCTGGACCGCAGAAAAGAAAGAAGAATGGCCACTCAGCCATGGAATCAGCCCAGTGCTGGTAGTGTATTCAGAAATCCAGATGGGGTGGCTGCCTGGAAACTGATAGATGATGCAGGATTAAGGGGCTATGAGATAGGTGGAGCACAGGTATCACCAAAGCACTCTAATTTTATTGTTAATAATGGCTATGCTTCAGCAAGAGATATTTATGACTTGATTTTCTATGTTCAAAAACAGGTGAATGAAAAATTCTCGGTTATGCTTAAACCTGAGGTGCGATTTATTAACTGGGAATTATAATGAAAAGAAGAAAGACAACAGATATTAAATATAATGAACATGATGAAAATCAGGTTTTGCTGATGAGAAAGAAATTAAAAAGAAAGAAAAGAAAAAGACGTCAAAGGTTTGTCATTATAACGGTTGCCTTGCTTTTGATCATTGCTTTTTTCCTTTCTGACCTTAGCAAGGTAAAAACAATCAAGATTGAAGGCTGTCAGAAACTGGACAGTGACTTTATTATTGAAAATATTTCAGTGAAGGCACATTCTACGTTTTATTTTAATGTTGATGGTGATGAACTGAAAAAAGAGATAGAAAAACTTATTTTTGTAAAGAAGGCGGATGTTTCTCGTTCTCTTCTGGGAAATATTACAGTCAAGATTCAAGAGGAAGATCCAGCAACTTACTGTTATATCGACAATAAGCTGTATGTGGTTGATCAGGATGGTGTCATTCAGGAAGATCTGGAACAGAAGTGGCTTTCATATGTTCAAAGAATGCCACAGTCGATGAATTTTGACATGGAACATCTGCAGTCTTTTGTCAAAGAGTATGTCAAAATTCCATCAGATGTTCAAAATCAGATTTCAGCAATCATTTTTGAACCTGCTGACAAAGATCAGACAAAATGTCGACTCGAATTGGATGATGGTAAAATTTTTTATGTTAGAATTGAGAATATGGCAGAGCAGCTGACGTCATCACATTACTATATGATCATGAAACAATATCCAGATTACAGGTATTATGATTTTCTTGGTCAGAATGTTTATGTTTACAACTGAATATGAAAGAAAATACCGTGGTAATTTCATCAAATTCTTTAAATATCACGGTTTTTATGTTATCATGTTGTATATATGTGATAAGGGGAGATAAGCGTGAATCAAATTTATGCTGTTTTAGATATAGGAAGTGCAACTATTGAATTACTGGTAGGAGAAGTTGTTAATTCGAATTTGCATGTTCTTTTCGCGAAAAAAGTCCCTAGTCATGGGGTAAAAAAAGGAATCGTCGAAGACGACCGAGTTTTGGTTCATGATATTCGTGCTTTAATTGATGAAGCAAATGCATTTCTCGAAGGAAATATTAAGCGGGTGGGAATCAATATTCCTACAATTCGTGCAAAACTGTACCAGAGTAACAGTAGTTTGTCCTTGAATGGGGATGAGCTGATTACAAATGAGGATATTGTCCGTGGTTTACAGTTATCAAAACGAATCAAGATATCAAGTAAAGAAGAAGTTGTCTGTGTTATACCGGTAAGATATCACAGTGATTCAGGGATGACCCTGGAAGCACCGGTTGGTCAGAAAACACGAAATCTGATCATTGATAGTCTTATCATTACATCACAGAAACGTATTCTTTATCCATATATTGAAGCTGTTGAAAAAGCAGGATTGGAAGTCATCGATATTTGTATCAATGCTTTTTCTTGTGCGAAGGAAGCTTTTGATGCAGTTTATCTTCAAGAAGGGGCTTTGATTATTGACATGGGATACAAGACATCAACGATTTCTTTCTATAAAGATGGATATTTACAGTATTTGACTGTCTGTCCAGTTGGTGGCTATGATTTAACACGAGCAATTGCACAGAATCTGCAGATTTCCATGAATCAGGCTGAAACATACAAAATTAAATATGGCTCTTTAGACTATACAGTTGGTCAGGAAGATATTATTCATACAACAGAAATGCCTGATGGACGTGTCGATTATACGCAAAAAGATCTGGCACTGATCCTGGAAACGGCAGCTGTTGATATGCTGAATGTGATCAAGGAAAAACTTGATTTGATTGAAAACAGTGCTAATTACGAAACTCTGATCGTTGGGGGTGGCGGTGAACTGGAAATGTTTGATAAAGTTGCCGGTACCGTGATCGAAGGTCCAGTCAGAGTCTATCGTCCAGATATTATTGGAATCAGAGATATGGCCTTTGTTTCTTCGGTAGGGATGATTTTCTATATGGCAGATCGAGCAAAGTATTTAGGGCCATACGAAACATGTGTTGAAATGCCGGATATTTCCAATACGATGTCAATACGTTTTAAGGGATTGACCAAGACAAAGGAAAACAAGGAAAAAACCGGAAAATTCAGTAAGATATTAGATACTTTTTTTAAAGAAGATTAACATATAAAAAGTGAGGGTATAAAATGAACGAAGAATTGGATTTTGAACAAGTGGCTAAAATTAAAGTCATTGGTGTTGGTGGCGGAGGTAACAATGCCGTTAATAGAATGGTTGAAGATGGTGTCAGAGGTGTCGAATTTTATGTCGCAAATACCGATGTCCAGGTTTTACGTCGATCACCTGTTGAAAACAAGATTGTTTTAGGAAAAGATCTGACCAAAGGTTTAGGAGCAGGTGGAAATCCAGAAGTTGGAAGAAAAGCTGCTTTAGAAACTGAAAAAGATATTAGAGCGGCTTTAGAAGGGGCTGATATGGTCTTTATCGCTGCTGGTATGGGTGGTGGAACTGGTACTGGAGCTGCACCAGTTTTTGCAAAAATCGCCCGTGAACTGGGAGCTTTGACAGTGGGTGTTATTACCAAACCATTTACTTTTGAAGGAATGAAACGTAAAAAACAGGCCGTTGAAGGTATTGATGAGCTGCGTGCCAATGTTGACAGTATCATCGTTGTTTCTAATGATCGCTTGCTGCAATTGATCGGTGGTCGCCCAATGCAGGAAGCGTTTAGAGAAGCAGATAATGTTTTACGTCAAGGTGTGCAGACAATTACTGATTTAATTGCTGTTCCAGCATTTATCAATCTGGATTTTGCTGATATCAGTGCGGTTATGAAAGACAGAGGGAATGCATTGATTGGAATCGGTATGTCTTCTGGAGATGATAAAGCTAAGGAAGCTGCCAAACGTGCAATTTCTTCACCATTGCTGGAAGTTTCTGTTGCTGGGGCAAAAGATGCGATCATCAATGTTACCGGTGGACCTAATATTTCATTATATGATGCCAATATTGCTTTAGAAACAATTAGTCAGGAAGTTGGCGATGATATCAACACATATTTAGGTATTGCAATCAATGAAAAACTTGATGATGAAATTATCGTCACTGTTATTGCTACTGGTTTTGAAGATGATAAAGATGATATTGGACAGCAGTCTGTTGTCAAAGAAACAGCACCAGTTGCTGATGAAGAATCATTTAATGGTTTTGATGATGACGACGATGATGATGGATTGCCAATATTTATTCGAAACAGAAGGATTTAATAATGAATAAGCTAACGATGTTAGCTTATTTTTATAGGAGGAAAAGACAATGAAGATTGGTTTTATTGGAATGGGCAATATGGCTTCAGCCATCTGTAAAGGAATCATCAAAAGTGGTTTTAGCAGGGGAGAAGATATATACAGTTATGATATCGATCAGAAAAAACAGCAGTCTATGCAGGAAACATATCATCTGCAGCTATGTCAGGATGAAAATGATCTGGTGAAACAGAGTGATGTCATCATTATGGCGGTAAAACCGCATATTATTGAAAAAGTACTCAATAAAGTGAAAACTGATATCAAAGAGCAGATGATCATCTCTATTGTGGCGGGCTACAGCAATGACAAATATAATGAACTGTTACCAGGAACTCATCATTTAACGGTCATGCCCAATACACCAGCCAATGTACTGCAGGGAATGACCCTGTTTGAAAAAGATAATACGCTTAATGAAAAAGAACTGCAGTTTGCCAAAGCTCTTTTTGAAAGCATTGGCGAAGTTTATATGATTGAAAATGATCAGATGACAGCTGGAGGCGCTTTAACAGGCTGTGGACCAGCATTTGTCTATATGTTTATTGAGGCTTTGGCTGATGGAGCGGTTTTAAGCGGTCTGCCAAGAGCGGCAGCCTATAAGCTGGCCAGTCAGATGGTACTAGGCAGTGCACAGATGGTTAAGGAGACAGAACTTCATCCTGGTATCTTGAAAGATCAGGTTTGTTCTCCGGGTGGAATCACGATCAAGGGTGTCAAGGCACTGGAAGAAAATGGTTTTAGAAATGCGGTAATGGATGCTGTGATTCATTCAAAATCATCTTCATAGAGAATAGTTGTAAGGACTATTCTTTTTTTTATGTGTTCCTGCAGGCTGACAGTGTTTTGACATTTTTTTTGCTGGAAAACAGTTATGATAGATAAGGGGTAAACAAGATGGATGTCTATATAGAACTGACTTATATCATTAATGCCTTTATATATATCGTTGTATTTGAGATACTTGCTATTCTTTTAAATATTAACTGGTCATTGAAAAAAATATTGTTATACAGTTTTTTATGTAATATTTCCCTGATTCTTATTTATATAGATTATCTTCCCTATATCAGTCTTTTCTATTGGCTTTTCGTGTTTATGCTGTTATTCAGAAAACAGATATTTCTTTATTTTCCAGCATATATCATCGTATATTTTTCAATACTTCTGTTTATCAATACATTGATAGAAAATTCTTTTATTTATAATGGGATCTTGATTACTCCTGCTTCTTATACTGATATAGCTGTTATCTGTGTAAGCCTGATTTTTGCGATCATAGAATATATGTATGTTGTCTATTCAAAAAAGAAAATTATCACAGACCAGTATTTCTATGATGTTCGATTTTTGTACCAGCATCACACATATACCTGTCAAGGCTTTCTAGATAGTGGTAATAATGCCTGTTATCTAGGTTTTCCGCTTATTTTTATTAAGAGAGGAATTGTAAAGGATTATCAAAGCATTGATATTTGTCTGATTGATTCTCTGTCTGAAAAACAGGTAGATATTATTCAGGTCGATTCTTTTTGGGTCAATGATCAGCTTCTGCATGATGTCTATATCGGTATTATTGATCATATGCAATATGATTGTTTGCTGAATAAAGAACTGATGGGAGGAATATTATAATGTGGCAGATCATACGTCAGCTATTAAATAAAAATCAATATCTTTATTATATAGGTAGACATGATATTTTGCCGCCACCACTGCAGGGAGAAGAAGAACAGCAGATGATAGCGAGAGCCTGCTTGGGTGATCAGAAAGCAAAAGATAAACTAATCGAACATAATCTGCGACTGGTTGTTTATGTCGCCAAAAGATATGACAATACGGCTAACAGTTCACTGGAAGATCTGATCAGCATTGGTACGATTGGTCTGGTGAAAGCTATCAATACTTTCAAATCGGATAAGAATATCAAACTGGCAACTTATGCATCACGTTGTATTGAAAATGAAATTCTAATGTATTTAAGGAAAAACAACAAGATCCGCTATGAGATTTCATTAGATGAACCGCTGAATGTTGACTATGATGGCAATGAGCTGCTTTTAGGAGATATCGTTGGTACTGAAGATGATCTGATTGAACAGGAAATTATGCACAGCGATCAGAAGAAACTGTTTTATAAGGCTTTACAAAGTTTAAATGAACGTGAAAAAGAAATTCTGATTTTGAGATATGGATTGCAGAATAATGATGAACTGACGCAAAAGGATGTTGCACAGCTACTGGGAATATCACAGTCTTATATTTCTCGTCTGGAAAAAAAGATCATCAAGAAATTAAGAACGCAGCTTAATTATGATGAAGTCAAATAAAAAAACGTATAAATATGTCTAAAAAGCACACAATATGATTGGTGATATTGTGGAAGGACAATTCATAAACAGTTATATACCAAAAAAGAATTTATCAAAACAGGAGTTTTATCAACTGATAGAAAAATATCAGAGCGATCATGATGAAAAAACAAAAGAGCAGCTTATTCGTGGCAATCTTAAGCTGGTGATTGCGATGACGAGAAGATTTTACCATAAGACCAGTCATCTGGAAGATCTGTTTCAGGTGGGAATCATCGGTTTGATTAAGGCTATCGATCATTTTGATGTTTCTTATCAGCTGCAGTTTTCCACGTATGCTGTTCCTTTGATCATCGGAGAAATGAAGAGATATTTAAGGGATAACCAACAAATCAGAATTTCACGGCATGTTCGAGATCTGGCTTATGCCATCTTAAAAGCAACTGATGAATATGTCAGTCTCTATCAGAAAGAACCAACAGTTGAAGAACTTGCAGCAATACTTAATGAAGACAAGAAACAAATTATTGAAGCCATGCTTTCAACCAGTAGCGTTGCTTCTTTTCAGGAAGCCATTGGACAAGATGATGATATCAGACTGATTGATGCGGTTTCGGATGATGATCATATTGTTGAAAGATATCAAAATCATCTTGATCTGTATCAGGCATTGAACTGTCTTGATTCAAGAGAACGGCAGGTTATTGATCAAAGATATTTTTTTGGACTGTCACAATGTGAAATTGCACAGGAACTATTTATTTCTCAGGCCCAGGTTTCACGCATTGAAAAAAAAGCTTTGGAAAAGCTACATAAAAAGCTAGAATAAGACATATGATGTAATGGTGATGAAATGAGATTGTTATCATTACAGAGCAAAGATGTCATTAATGTTTTTGATGGACAGAAGATTGGAAATATTGCCGATGTCGAAATTGACTGGTGTACCAGAAAGGTTATCGCTATCGTTGTTGAAAAAATATGTTTTTTTCATTTCTTCTGTTTTTTTAAGGATCCGCCATGCCAGATTATTCCAATTGAATGCGTTATATCCTTAAAAGGCGATGTTATTTTGGTTAATATTGAACATCTTTAGTCATTTTTCTGTTTTTATGCTCTTTATCTTCATGAAACACTATGCTATAATTAGGTAAATGATAAGGAGGATGACTTCGTGGGATACGGTGAAAAAGTAAAAAAATGGTTCTTTGATGAAGAAGGGGACGAATACGATGTGGCTGATGATGGCTATGATGCTGTTGAAGTAGATACTGAACCGAAAACCAGTTTGTTTGAACAAGCTAAGTATTCTAAAACCACAGAAGCTGTTAAAGCATTAAATGCAAATAAAGACAGTCATCTGGTATTGTTTGAACCTCGTTCATTTGGAGAAACACAGGAAATTGCGACTTATTTAAAATCAAGAAAAGCGACTGTTGTCAATTTACATCGTTTACAGAAAGATCAGTCTAAACGTGTGGTTGATTTCTTAAGTGGTGTTATATATGCTATCGAAGGTGATATTCAGAGAATTGGTCCAAAGATTTTCTTATGTACGCCTCGTAACATTTCCGTTGCCGGAACAATTGATTTAGATGATGAAGAACAAGAAGATTAATAGGAAAGTATTAGCTTAGCTAATACTTTTTTATAACATGTTAGAACATTTTAAAGGTGAAGAAGTCTTTGTGAAAAAGATCCTGGATTATAAAGATCAGGTTCAGTACAGGCAAAGACTTATTTTAACGCCATTTTACAATCCTTATTATCAGTCAATTGTTAAAAAAGTTATCGGTAACGATCCGGATATTCAGATTCTGCAAAAGAGTGGCTTTGTTGATAGTGAAAGTCAAAGAATGATTATTGCCCCATCTTATTATGAAATCACTGATGATGATTTTTCAATAGTGGTAGTTAAAGTCATTTATGCCAAGAATTTTGAAAAAATAACACATCGTGATATTCTTGGTGCGTTGATGTCATTAGGTGTCAAAAGAGAACTGTTTGGTGACATTGTAGAAAAAGATGGAGAATTCTATATTGCTCTTGATAAGAAAATATATGAATATGTCAAAGACTATTTAACTCAGATCAGACACAGTAAAGTAAAACTGCAGCTATGTGAAGAAAAAATAGAAGTGAACAACCAGTATATCATCAGACAGTTCATCGTTTCATCTTTTCGTCTAGACAAAATTGTGGCTTCATTTTATAAAATTTCAAGGCAGAAAGCAGCTGATTTTATTCGTGCAGGACATGTAAAAGTTAATCATAAACCTGTTGAACAAATAAATTATTTATGCAATAATAGGGATATAATATCTTTCAAGGGTCATGGCAGGGTTATGTTTGTCGACTGTCAGAGGCAGACAAGGTCTGATAATTCTGTTGTTGAAGGATATTTTTATAAGTAGGGAGTGAACATGATGCGTTTTAGTAAACAGTTTCGAGGATACAATAAATCACAGGTTGATGTATTGCTTGAAGAAAAAGAAAATCAGATCAGGATACTGAATGAAAGAATCGAAAAACTGCAGGATGATTTTGAGCAGCTGCAGAAACAGAAAGATCTGTTGCAGCATCGTGTCAACATTCAGGAACAGACCAATGAAGAAATTGCCCGTTTAGCTTTAAAAGAAGCCAGCGAACTTATTGACAAAGCGAAAAAGAATGCTAATATGATACTTAGCGAATCGCTTGAATATGTTCGTTCGTTATCTGATGAGATGAGTGACTTTAAGGCTCAGGCAGTTCGTTTTAGAGCTTCAGTTGAAAAAATGTCAAAAGATATCCTTGAGTCTATTGATAAGTCTGAAGTTTACAATCTGATGAACGAAGAATCAATGAATGAGAAATACGATGAAGGAGACAGTTTATAATTTGAGTTTACAGAGAGCTGATGGCAGGTGAAAATCAGCAGCGAGGATTATAATGGATCACTCTGGAGTAGCGCTTTGAATAAAGTAGGAGTCGCCGTTTATCGCGTTAAGATATCAAGTGCGTATGAAAATACGAATTAAGGTGGTACCGCGATCACATCGTCCTTAGAGATGATGTGTTTTTATTTTGAAAATAGAAAGGAAGAAAAATATGAATTACAAAGATACGTTATTAATGCCAAAAACTGACTTTGAAATGCGTGGAAATCTGCCAAAAAAAGAACCGACATATGTAAAAAAATGGCAAGAAAGCAATATGTATGAAAAGGTTATTCAGCAAAATGAAGGAAAAGATAGTTTTGTCTTTCATGATGGACCACCATATGCCAATGGCAACATGCATATGGGGCATATGCTAAATAAGGTTATCAAAGATGTGATCTGTCGTTATAAGAATATGCAGGGGTTATATACACCATATATTCCTGGATGGGATACTCATGGTCTGCCAATTGAAAATGCCATTCAGAAACTCGGTGTTAACCGTAAAGAAATGGATACTGCTAAGTTCAGGGAAAAATGTGATGCTTATGCTCATGAACAGGTCAATAAGCAAATGGAACAGCTAATCAGAATGGGAACATTTGCGGATTATAAACATCCATATCTGACTTTACAGCATGAATTTGAAGCAAGACAGATCGAAGTATTTGGTAAGATGGCGATGGATGGTCTGATCTTTAAAGGATTAAAACCGGTTTACTGGTCACCATCATCAGAATCAGCATTAGCTGAAGCAGAAGTTGAATATCATGATGTTAAATCACCAACTATTTTTGTGAAGTTTGCGGTGAAAGATGGTAAAGGTATTCTAGACAATGATGTTTCATTTGTAATCTGGACAACAACACCATGGACAATTCCTGCTAACTTGGCTATCTGTCTGAATGCAAACTTTACTTATGCGTTAGTTGAAACCGAAAAGGGAAAACTGATTGTTCTGGAAACAATGGTTGATGAACTGATGGCGAAATTTGAAATTACTGATTATCAGATTATCAATCACTATAAAGGTTCACAGCTGGAATATATCACTTGTCAGCATCCACTTTATGACCGTGAATCACTGATCATCCTAGGTGATCATGTTACTGATGATTCAGGTACTGGATGCGTTCATACAGCACCAGGTTTTGGGGCTGACGACTTCTTTGTAGGACAGAAATACGGTCTGCCAGCCTACTGTAATGTTGATGAACATGGCTGCATGATGGATGACTGTGGTGAATGGCTGGCTGGACAGTACGTTGATGATGCCAACAAAACAGTCACTTTAAAACTTGATGAATTGGGTGCCTTGCTGAAACTGGAGTTTATTACTCACAGCTATCCACATGACTGGCGTACGAAAAAACCAATTATCTTTAGAGCAACTGATCAATGGTTCTGCTCATTAGATAAGATCAGAGACAAACTGTTAAATGAAATTGATCAGGTCAACTGGCTGAATGAATGGGGACATATCAGAATTTATAATATGATCAAAGAACGTGGTGACTGGTGTATTTCCCGTCAGCGTACGTGGGGAGTGCCAATTCCTATTTTCTATTGTGAAGATGGGACACCAATTATTGAAAAAGAAGTTTTTGATCATGTTTCTCAACTGTTTAGAGAACATGGATCAAATATCTGGTTTGAAAGAGATGAAAAAGATCTTTTACCTGAAGGATATACGAATGAACATTCACCAAATGGTATTTTCAAAAAAGAAAAAGATATCATGGATGTGTGGTTTGATTCAGGAAGTTCACATACCGGTGTCATGATTGAAAGAGGGTATGATTATCCAGTTGATCTTTACTTTGAAGGTAGCGATCAGTATCGTGGATGGTTCAATTCGTCATTGATTATTGGTGTTGCAGCGCATGGTAAAGCACCATACAAAACGGTTTTATCTCATGGCTTTGTTTTGGATGGTAAAGGAAACAAAATGTCTAAATCATTAGGAAATACTGTTGATCCTATCAAACTGGTGAATCAGTATGGGGCAGATATTGTCAGACTTTGGGCAACTTCAGTTGCATATCAGCAGGATGTTCGTATTTCTAATGATATTATGAAACAGGTTGCTGAAGGATATCGTAAGATTCGTAATACAATGCGATTCGTTTTAGGAAATTTGAATGATTTCAAGGCTAAAGATCTGGTTGCAATCAATGATCTTCCAGATGTTGATAAATATATGCTGGCGAAACTGAATGAACTGATGAAAACTTATGATGAAGCTTATGCACAATTTGATTTTGCCAGTGCTAATCAGGAAATTCTCAATTACTATACAAATACATTGAGTTCATTCTATATGGATTTCACCAAAGATATTCTGTATATTGAAGCATCAGATTCATTACGTCGTCGTCAGGTTCAGACGGTACTGTACTATCATGCTAAAATAATGATGAAACTGTTATCACCAGTGTTGGTATTCACTAGTGAAGAACTTCATGATCATTTCCATTGTGATGATGATAAGGCAGAATCTGTCTTCCTGGAACCAAAATATGAATTGCTGGATATTGAAAATGAAGATGAAATTATTGCTTTCTTTACCAGATTTATGGATCTGAGAAAAGATGTTCTCAAATCACTGGAAGGTTTAAGGAATGAAAAGATCATTAAATCTAATATGGAAACAAAAGTTACTGTTTCTTTAAAAGATGATTATAAAGATCTGGCTAAACTGGCAGATGATCTTAAACAGCTGTTTATTGTTGCTAAGGTAGAACTGGTTGAAGATGATACTTTAGAAGAATATGATACATGCTATATTAAAGTCGAAAAATTTAATGGTCACCAATGTCCACGTTGCTGGAATTATTTTGATGAAAGCGAAATGAATGGTGAGTTGTGCTGTCGATGTGCAGATATCATGCATCGAGTACAAGCTGAATAAAAAAAGCAGAAGTTTTCTGCTTTTTTTTAATTATAGTGAAAATATTGTAGAAATGTGTTATGATGATAAAGATTTTATGATATTATTTGGAATTTATAATAAATGTTGATATGAGGTTGTTTGGATGAATAGAGAATTTATTGGAAAACTGATGTTGTTGGGATCAGCACTTATTTGGGGAAGTTCCTTTGTAGTGATGAAAAATGCTGTGGATTTTTTAACACCACATGTTCTTTTATATATACGTTTCACATTAAGTACAATATTTATGTCGGTCTTTTTTTTCAGAGAAGTAAAAAAAATAAGGAAATCTGATTTGAAAGGTGGTTTTTTGGCGGGACTGGCTTTGTTTTGTGCTTTCACGATTCAAACTTATGGTCTGCAGTTGACAACTCCTGGCAAGAATGCTTTTTTAACAGCGGTATACTGCACGGTTGTTCCATTTTTAAGTTGGATCTGGCTGAAGAAAAAGCCGGACCGTTGGCAATGGGGCGCAGCTGTTTTATGTTTTATTGGCGTGGGACTCGTATCCATCGACAGTTCATTAAGGATCAATCTTGGTGATATCTATACATTGATAGGGGGATGTCTTTTTGGTGTTCATATCATGATTTGTGAAAAAGCCATGCAAAAGACCTCACCGATTAATGTAACGGTATTGCAATTTGCCTTTGCTGCTGTCTGTTCGTTTGTTGCGGCCTGTTTGTTTGAAGATTTCCGTGTTATTGAACAGATTAATAGTGATGTTATTTTACAGATTCTTTATCTGGCATTTTTTGCGACAACACTGGCATATATTTTTCAAAATGCAGGACAGAAACGAGTCAATGAATGTACGACAGCTTTGCTGTTAAGTCTGGAATCTGTATTTGGAGTCATTTTTTCGTTGCTGTTAAAAGTAGAAGTCATCAATATGCAGATCGCTTTAGGCTTTATGGTTATTTTTGCGGCAATTATTGTTTCAGAAACAAAATTGTCTTTTTTAAGGGGGAGGAAAAGAAATGTTTAAAAAAATACTAGTCGCTGTGCTTATAACATTGACCGTATTTTTACCAGTGACACCGGTTCATGCTGCTGATGTTGCGATTTCAGCGCAGAATGCGATTGTTATTGATGAAGAAAGCGGTAAGGTGCTTTATGAAAGAAATGCTAGAGAAAGAATGTATCCAGCCAGTATTACAAAAATTCTGACAATTATCTGTGCCTTGGAAAAAATAGATGATCTTGATAAGACTGTGACCATAACGCAAAGTGATCTTGACACGGTTTGGGAAACAGGAGCTTCGGCAGCTAATTTTGAAGTTGGAGAAGTTGTGACATATCGTGATGTATTGATGGGAGCAATGCTTCCTTCTGGAGCTGATGCGTGTCGTGCTTTAGCTAATAATACCTGTGGCAGTCAAGAAGCATTTGTGGCGGAAATGAACAATCTGGTTAAAAAGCTTGGTTTAACAGATTCAAATTTTGTCAATACGACTGGAATACATGATGATAACCATTATACAACGGTTTATGACATGGCAATGATTACGCAGTATGCGATGCAGAATGAAAACTTTGTTGAACTGTTTAATCGCTACCAGTATAACTGTAGTAACGGTAAGCATCAATGGGTTAAAAAAGTAATATATAATGCAAAAAAAGCAAGAATTGATACGTCTATGATTACGGGATGTAAGAGTGGATATACGATGAAAGCACAACATACGTTGGCCAGCTCTTTGAATATTAATGGACATACCTATATTTGTGTAGTTGGTCATTGTCAAAACAGTGACAGTTACAGTCACTGTACAATTAATGATACATTGGCATTAGGACAGTATATTGGCGCAAATTATCAGTATGTTCAGTTAAATAAGAAAGGTGAAAAAGTCAAAACTATTAATGTTAATGATGGCGAAGAAGAAGCTTTTGATGTGATACTGAATGACGATATCAATACAGTTTTGCCAGTTAATTATGATCAGGGGAAAC
The DNA here is from genome assembly GCA_949290865.1 of uncultured Bacillota bacterium. GTDB lineage: Bacteria > Bacillota_I > Bacilli_A > Erysipelotrichales > Coprobacillaceae > Faecalibacillus. Next base: position 26,131 of record CASETM010000023.1, on the reverse strand, counting down.
TGAATTATGATTATCATTTTGAAACAGTTGATGCGCCGGTTAAAAAAGGAGATAAAGTCGGAACATTGCAGGTGACATATGATGGAGAGGTTTTATATGAAACGACTTTCAAAGCACCAAAATCAATCGATAAAGTGTTTTCGGCGACAGTCATGGATATTGTTTATGCGGTACTTCCATGGATCATTGGTATTATTGTTGGATTAATTGCTCTTCTGTTTATTGCTAGAAATATTTTTAGAAAAATCCGTCGGAAAAGAAGAAAAAAATACTATAATCGTTATAAAAGAAGATATTAAAAAAGATCAATGATTTAATCATTGACCTTTTCTTTTATATAGCGATTTATCGAATAAATAACCTATGACCCTGAAAATGAGAGCGAGAAATAATATAGAAAGTGCTGCTATTGTCTGATAATCTTTGATGAAGTAAACACTGATAAAATAGAAAATGAGACCAGTGATCCCACCAATTGCTGTCAGTAAAGTCATAAAGACATCTTTTTGTTGTTTCATTTTTTTCACCTCGCCTGTATTGTATCATATTTCTTTGCTTCATCCTACTGTAAGTTGTGCTATAATAGTACAAAAAAAGATAGGTGGTAAGGATGATAGATACATTAATTTTTGATTTAGATGGTACGCTTGTTGATTCGATTGAGGATCTGGCTGAAGCAACCAATCATGTTTTAGAAGAAGATGGATTGCCTTTGCATACATTAGAAGAATATAAACTGTTTGTAGGTAATGGTGTTGATAAACTGCTAGAAAGAGCTTTGCCAGCTGATCGAAAAGATGAGGTCAAAGCTTATCGTCAGCGTTTTGACAGTTATTATAAGGATCATTGTCTTAAACATACAAAGCCTTATCAGGGTATTACAGAACTGATTGATATCTTATATAAAAAGGGATATAAACTGGCGGTTGTAACCAATAAGCCTAAAATAAATGCTGTGCAGATTGTCAAGACGCTGTTTCCAGGAAAATTTGCCTATGTTTTTGGCAATACGGCTTATCAGCCAAAAAAACCACATCCTTGTTTAACACAGCTAGCTATGCAGCTCATGGATTCATCAAAGAGTGAAACAATTTTTGTGGGTGACAGTCATGTTGATGTGGAAACAGCGAAAAATGCAAAACTGAAGTGTATTGGCTGTACGTGGGGATTTCGTTCAAGAGATGATCTGCTTGAAGCTGGAGCTGATTATCTTGTTGATCAGCCACTAGAAATACTGGATATCTTGTAGATTAGTCAGTTCTTTATGAAAAATTACTGAAAAATGAATGAGAAAATATTATAATAGTTATATCAAAGAAATAGGAGGAATGTTGATGGGACATATTTTATGGGTCAAACCCGTATTTAAAGAAATGATATGGGGAGGACATAAGTTAAAAGATGTTTATGGCTATGAAATACCAAGTGATCAGACAGGAGAGTGCTGGGCGATTTCTGCGCACAGAAATGGTGACTGTGAAATCAGTGAAGGCGAGTTTAAAGGACAGTCGCTTTCTCAGGTATATCATCAGCATCGTGAACTTTTTGGTGATATTCAGGATGAACAGTTTCCTTTGCTGGTAAAGATCATCGATGCCTGTAATAATCTTTCTGTGCAGGTTCATCCTAATGATGACTACGCCAAAGAACATGAAAATTCTTTAGGAAAAACAGAGTGCTGGTATGTACTGGATTGTGATGAAAATACAAAAATGGTCATGGGTCATCATGCCAAAACCAAAGAAGAACTGATTAAAGCAATTGAACATGATGATTATGATCAACTGTTAAATTCTTTTATCATTCATAAGGGAGATTTTTTCTATATTCCTAGTGGTACGATTCATGCAATATGCAAAGGATCACTGATTTATGAAGCTCAGCAGTCTTCTGATATTACGTACAGAGTGTATGATTATCACCGTAAAGACAAAGAAGGAAAGGAAAGAGAATTGCATGTCAAACAGTCAATTGATGTGACAACTGTTCCTTACCAGCCTTACAGTGTTGATCAGCAGCAGGAAGAAAAAATTGCTCATGGAAGTAAAAAGCAGATGGTTTCATCAAATTATCTGACTTTAACCAAGTATGAAATGAATGGTCTAAATACGATCATGAATGACAAACCATTTCAATTGGTATCAGTCATAGCAGGAAAAGGAAAAGTGGAAGGAAAAATGATAAAGAAAGGTGATCATTTTGTTGTCTGCTCTGATCAGAAAGAAGTGACTTATGACGGAGACATGACCGTGATGATCTGTACTTTATAATGAAATGCCGATACTGTGATCATGAATTTAAGGATTCATCATTTGCCTATAAAGCCAGACAAGAATGTCCGGAGTGTCATACTGTCTATCAGATTCATTTTCCCAGCGGTATGGGATTTATCCCAATCGTTATTGCCTTTATTCCAGCTTTATATATGGTAACAACATTAAAATATCAGTTTATTGTCGGTTTGGCGGTTTTTATTCTGTTTTACTGGGCAATTGATATTATCATGAATATTTTACTGATTTACTATGAGAAATATGAACTGGAAGAAATAAATGAATAAAAATATTACATAAGGGAGAGATTTTGTAAGGAAATTCTCTCCCTTTGACTTTTGTCATCGGTCGGAATGATTAGAGCAGCAGGGAAATCAATTATATTAGGGAATGACAATAGACATCAGTTATGTTTTGCAAGGCGACAGTTTCTTGCCAACTGAAGAAAACTGATTAATTATCATAAAGAGCGAACAGGAGATAAATGCTTTGTCTTTCAAAGTTTAAACAAGAAAAAACATGAAATCAGGGTTTTTTAATTTTTAGCATATAAATATCTTTTAATATTTAAAAAACTAATGAAGATGGAATAAAACATAGTATAATTGTGAAAAATGCAAACTGAGCGAATTTTACGAGAAATCGTAAAAATTATTGAGGTTTCACAAACTTCATGCTACAATTTTTTTATAACAAAAACGAGGTGAACTGTATGGCAGTACAATATAATAAGCTGTGGAAACAGCTGATAGATATGAAAATAAAAAAATCCGCCTTAACTGAAATGGCAGGTGTGTCACCCTCGACAATCGCAAAGCTCAGCCATGACGAATATGTGAGCCTAGAAATTCTGGAACGAATCTGCCGGGCGCTTCACTGTGAAATTGGTGATGTAGTGGAGCTCAGGAGGGAGGCTGAAGAATCATGAAACGACAGAAGATCACATCTTCAGAGTTCCTTTGCGGACTCTGTTTTACATTATGTTTTTATGCCTTTATGCTGACAGAAGCATTTATCAATGAACGTTGCGCTGTGATTCTCGGAAGTCGTGCTGTCAATCACGTTTATACCTTTGGACTTATCTGTACAGGATTAGGCTTTTTTTCGTTTTCCCTTTTGCGCCGTTTATGTAAAGGAGAAAACTCCAGAAAAACAGCACAGGTCATTATTGGTGTTCTGTGCCTTGGGGTGGCTGTAATTTTGCTGTTTGCAGATCATCCGATTCTTTTTCTGATAAACTCTGCCGTAGCCTTGCTGCTCATCGGTCATATTAGTGGTTGTGTATATTACAATACATCCATGTATTTTTCAGGAAACCTGTATACAGGGAGAATGTTAGGCAGTGGTATGGGAACAGCAATTTTTTTGCAGTTTATTATACAGAATTTGATGCCGCAGTCTTTCATCTTTATTATCAGTATTATTTTCAGTGTCGCATTTGTGATTTATTTTATTATTAAAGCGCCAAAAGACTGGATCTTGGAAAATCCACTTCCCTATTCGTCAGACAGTAAAATTAGCAGCAAAGCAGCATTTGCTTTGATTGTTGCAGTGGTACTTATGAGTCTTGTAGCGGGAATGATTGACAGTGTGCTGACTGCTTTTAATGCTGAAAAATCTTATGATGTATATGGTGGTGTGCGCCTGTTTTATGCATTGGGTCTAATTTTGGCAGGATTTATTGCAGATATCAGTGATCGAAAATATCTGCCCCTTTCCACAGTATGTGCTATTCTGCTTTCCTCCGTATGTATGTTCTTTCTTTCGGATAAAGTCAGTTATTTTGCCGGTACCGCACTAATGTATCTGTACAGTGGTTTTTATGTAATCTTTTTTACAGTGATGTTTTTGGATTTTGCACCTAAAAGCGGTAATCCCGAACTGTGGGCGAGTATGGGACGTATTGTTCGCAGTTTTACAGTGGCGGTAACTGTTCTGCCAGCTTTAAACATCTATGACGCAGTTGGTAATACGGCGTTAGCTGTTGGAAGCTGCCTGCTATCTATTTTGATTCTGCTGGTACTGCTGCCGTATCTTGGCAATGCCGCTACATCTTCCATGCAGACAGAAAAACTGTTTTCTGACAACACGGAACTGTCTTCTCAGGAACGATTAAAGCTTTATGCTCAGCATTGCTCTCTAACACCTCGTGAAACAGAAGTATTGGAAAAGTTATTGACTACCGAGGATGGTGTACAGGAAATTGCTGACAGCATGTATATTTCACGCCGGATGCTGCAACGGTATATTTCTTCTATTTATGAAAAGACAGAAACAAAGACAAGACTGGGTTTGTTTCAAAGCTATATGCATTTTACAATAAAATAACATTTATCTGAATCGAACAACGCTTTCCACAAGGGAAGCGTTTTTTTGTATAAAGAAAACTTAAGCGGTTTCTACTTTTCTTTGTAAGTCTGTTGGCTTGCAAAGAAGAACAGGAACAACAGGAGGACGTTAAAAATAAAATCAAAATATTGTTATAAACAGTTTAGTCCATACAAAATAGAATTGTAAGTATCATGTGGTTTTAGCAGCAGAATATAGAAGGTAGATATCTTTTGCAGGCAAAAAAGAAGACAGTCAATGTCCAGAAAAGGTAATTGACTGGATAACTGTGTAATGGTGCTTTTTTTTAGGAAAATGAAATATTTTATAGACATGAACATGCATTCAAAATAATACAGGAATTGAAAGAGACAATGGAAGAATAGATACTACAATGAAGAAAAATCAAGGTAAAACTAAATGGCCTGATATCGTTACGGGTAAGAATTCATGCCTTACAATAATTTGTATAGCTTTTGAGGTTCATAATATATGAGTGATGGATGCTTATTTTGAAAATGGCATACATGTGAACCCCTGTTTTTCAAGAATGTCACATTTGTGAACTGTGAAAAAGGGTGATTTATTTGTATTATTACAATATAGAATGAGTAAAATGCAGTAATGCAAAGATGAGAAGGGAGGGAATATGAATGTTAAAAAAAATAATGAAAATTGTGTTAGCTTTGTCAGTCCTTCTATGTCTTACCGCCTGCGGTAATAATCAGGATGAAGGGACTTCGCAAAGCACTGGAGAAGAGAAAAATGAAAGTGACTTATCTTTCTCTGTTCCTACAAAAAATGATCCACCAGCCATAGCCAAGGGAATAAATATGGTTAACCTAGTGTCAGAGGAATGTATTGAAGTGACCTATGATGAAGGTGTATACATATATAAGTTTTCATCGCAACCCACAGGAGAAACTTTGGTGAAGTTTATCAATGAACTGCTGATTCCGGGAATAGAAGCGTGCTCTGATACTGGAGAATGTCTGGTAAGAGATAATACGGGCAATGATGGACTAGGCCTAGGTATTGGTGTGACTCAATACCGCAAATTTGATTCCTTTGGTTACAGGAGTTCAGATGGTAAAGAATACGCATATTGGATCATAGATGGAGAGCAGTTTAGCGACGAGAGGTATCTGTATGAAGGCAGCAGACTGCTAGATGTTAGATATGAGTACAATGGTAAGCTATATAATGCGATTACAGCAGTGAAAGAGGAAAAGCAGAGTATCAGTGTGACACCAATTGAAGAACCTAATCAAAAGTTCGAAATTATAGAGTAAAAAAACTCAAAAAGGAGGCAATACCATGACGTCTGTACAGCGAATTCTGCCATATACCAAGCGACTGGTGATGTATGCGTTATATGATGTTCTAGATTCTGGAGAAAGCGAATATGACAAGACAGAAAGCGGACGAATCGATGCTGCAGTCACTGTTTATGGCAACAGAAGTGGATTTACGCTGTCTGTATCTCAACAGCCCCCAGTTACCATCCTGACTGTGGAAATCAGTGATCCCTATAAAAATCTTTCTCGTCAGGGATAGCAACGCGCGGTAGATTATCTGGCAGACTGGGTGGAACAGTTACTGGAAAATGAACTGAAATAACTGGCTTTTTTAGCCAAAAGGAGGAAATTTAAAATGAAAATAAAAACAAGAAAACGAGTCCCAAAACTTGCGGCTGTTTTATTGACACTGTGCATGACAGTAACACTGCTATCTGTGCCTGTGTTTGCGGCGGATCCGCCGACCAAAAGAGACACCTACAACGTCTATTCCGATGAGGCCATCGCAGGCGGCTCGGACAGCCAGGTGTATGCCAACACAGTAACGGTAAAAAGAGGTGGGTACGATGGGGACGAATTCCTTGTACTCCACTATGTCTATTCTCCCAATGCCATCCACTCCAATGAGTTGATGAAAAAAATCCGGGAGGGGCTGGAGGAGCCCTACAAATCTCTGGTTCCGGAATTTGAAAGTGAAAGCAGCGGCGAGGTCGGTTTCCTCCGTGTCAGCCAGGATCAGGAAAAATACGAGAGCATGGATTTGGATTGGACAAATGTGGCATTCGTAGCGGCAGCCCTGTCTCCCAACACAGTGCTCAATGTCTCCACTTATAATAACTCCGATACCGCTATTTCCGTGACGGATATCTCTGTTTTGCATGCCGACGAAGAAGTCGTGTCGAAAGATCAGCTTTTGATGGAAGATTTTTACGAGCACCTGTCGGAACTTGGCTATCTGAGAAGGGGGGGAAAACCGGGTAGAAACAATCACTGGTATTTCAGTCAACACCGAAGAAATTGAGGGAGCGAATTATTGCGATATTTTTAACACCATGCATGTCACCCAAATCTTCGCCATGAGCGCCTGCTCCGTCACAAAGATTGAGCCCGCGTCAGACCCCATCGATCTGCTGGTGCGTGTGCTGGAAGATGAGGAAAGCGGCTATGTGCCCCGCCCCGACCTGACGGCAGCCTTTACGCCGGACAGTGCGGTGATCGCGGGCGAGTTCACCGAGTTCCAGGGTCTTGCCATTGACTATTATAATCCGATGATCGGCGCACAGCTCAGCGAGGGCTACGACATCCAGGCGGAGTACACCGTCACCATTCCCCTTACGGACTATGATGGAGATACTCTCAGCGGAACACTGACAGTACCGTTGCCCCAGGGTTATGACGGCGCAAGCGCCCGCATCAAGGGCGGCGCTGCGGCCAGCAGCTATACGGATACAACAGTAAGCTTCCCGGTGACGCTGGCCATGGAATTCGGTACGACGGCTTCGTTGAATATAACGATTGAATACAAAGAAGCGCAGGAGCCGGTACAGGCGCCGGTTATTATCGCTGGAGCCAACGGCAGCTGGCAGAAGGGCGGCACGGACGGCCTGTCCTTTACCTCCAACGCAGCCTTTGCCGATTTCATCAAGGTACAGGTAGACGGAAAAGACATTAACGCTTCCAGCTACACAGTGAAGGAAGGCAGCACGATCGTAACATTGAATGCTGCTTATCTGGAAACCCTGTCAGTTGGCAGTCATACTCTTTCCATTGTTTCTGCAAGCGGAACTGCCAAGACGGAGTTTACGATCACGGCGATACAGACAGAAGACAATCAGGCCAGCGGCGTTACCACGCCACAAGACCAGGACAAAAATAATGGAGTTACAACCAGCCCACAGACTAGCGACAGTGGCAACATGATGTTGTGGGTGGCACTACTGTTCGTATCTGGAGGCATGCTTAGTACAGCAACATACAAAAACAGGAAACAGGTGAGAAAATGAAACAGAAGTTTAGTAAAACGATCTTTAGTGTTGTGCTGGCGGTGCTGCTGGTTTTCAGCACTGCAGCACCAGCATTCGCAGCTACAGAAACTGTGATATCAGAAAATATAAGCTATGAATATGATACAACGGCTAAAACAACGACCGTAGTCGGCTATAAAGAATCTCTTTCTGGTGATGTTGTCATTCCGTCAGCCATAGAAGTCGGCGGAGAAAAATATAATGTCACTTCTATCGGGGATTATGCATTTTACAATTGCACTGGCTTAACAAGTATAGAAATTCCGGACAGTGTTACTTCTATCGGGGTTAGGGCGTTTAATTATTGCACCAGCTTAACAAGTATAGAAATCCCGGACAGTGTCACTTCTATCGGGTATGCGGCATTTGGTTATTGTACTGGCTTAACAAGTATAGAAATTCCGGATGGGGTCACCTCCATCGAGGGGTATACATTTTCCGATTGCACCAGCTTGGAAAGTATAGTAATCCCGGACAGCGTCACTTCTATTAGGTTTAACGCATTTGATGGTTGTACCAGCTTAGAAAATATAGAAATTCCAAACAGTGTCACTTCCATTGAGTCGTATACATTTTACAATTGCACCAGCTTAACAAGTATAGAAATTCCGAACAGTGTTACTTCTATCGGGGTTGGGGCGTTTATTTATTGCACCAGCTTAACAAGTATAGAAATTCCGGACAGCGTCACTTCCATCGAGGATGGGACATTTGGTAAGTGCACCAGCTTGGAAAGTATAGAAATCCCAAACAGCGTCACTTTCATCGGGGGTTTGGCATTTTCCAATTGCACCAGCTTAAAGAACGCTTATTTCCCTATAAATGCAAGTTTAGGAGAAGATTTGTTTTTGGATACAGATCAGCCAATAGATGTATGGTACTACGATGTGCTGAAAAGCGCTGATGAATCTACAGACGGAAAAACCCATGTAGAGATCGTTGATTTAAAGGATAAAAAAGGAGATGTTATTACAGAGTCTCGAGTTATAGAGCACGATGATATGGGCGACAGATATGTCATTAACGAAGTGATACCAGAAAGCATTTTGTTAAACCATACGCTGATCAAAACAGAGGCGAAAGCTCCAACCTGCACCCAGGAGGGCAACATAGCATACTGGACTTGTGAAAACTGCGATAAATACTTCAGTGATGAAAATGGTTCAACTTCTACCACCTTTGAAGAAATCATAATCAAGGCTACTGGACACAGCTATGAAAACGGCAAATGCACTGTCTGTGGAGCGAATGATCCTGATTTTAAGGTGATCATCACCGCCGGAGCCAACGGAACATGGCAGCGTGGAAGCAAGGAAGGACTTTCCTTTACATCCAGTGCAGAATTCGCTGATTTTATCAAGGTACAGGTAGACGGAAAAGACATTAACGCTTCCAGCTACACAGTGAAGGAAGGCAGCACGATCGTGACATTGAATGCTGATTATCTGGAAACCCTGTCAGTTGGCAGTCATACTCTTTCCATTGTTTCTGCAAGCGGAACTGCCACAACGAATTTTACAGTTGCCGCAGGACAGACTGCCGGTGATACTGCTCAGCAGGAACCAGCTGGAAACAATGAAACGATAACAGCTGTCCAGACAGGTGATGAAAACAGTATCCTAACGTGGATCACTGTACTGTTTGTCGCGGGATCAGGCATAATGCTGATCAATAAAAAACGCCGTTGTGAAAAATGAACAAAAAGATAATAAAAACTATAAAGCAGATGTCTTGGCATCTGCTTTATTTTGTCAATAACCACGGAATGACTGATTGAAACCCAAAAGTTTTGCAGGAATCGTTGAAATACATATGTGCGATGATTGCTTTTTGGTGTGAGGAAGCACAGAAATGTTAATGGTTAATGAATCGTAAAACATTAATTTAAAGTAGAAATCCACACCTTGAAAGAAGTGCGGATTTTTAATTGATCACGTATTTTTTATATAACCTCATTACTGTTACATTTCTTTGTTATCAGTGACTAAACTGCTCAATATTTCATGATATTGAGGAAAACTTCTCTTTAAAGAGATTGGTTTGTTGTCTTTGTTTAAGAAACAGTGTTTAGAATATCCGGTTGTACATAATTCCTGATGCTGATTATAGATTTCATAAGCTATTTCAAATTTGACACCTGTATATTTTTTAAATTCGACATGAATTGTAGCAATATCTTCGAATTTCATCATTTTTATATACTGACAGCTGATTTCTAATACAGGAGAAATGATACCATTGGCTTCCATAATATCATAAGGTAAACCGATTTGTTTTAGATAATCGATACGTGCTTCTTCGAACCAGCGAATGTAATTAGAGTGATGAATGATCGCCATCTGATCGGTTTCATAGTATTTGGCGATATGCTGATATGGTTTAATATTCATGTTCTTTTAAAAAATGAGGGTGATTATCCCTCATAGTTTTCAACATTATGATATATTTTATCAACATCATCACATTCGTTTAACAGGTTCATCAGTCTTTCAAATAAAGCCATGTCTTCACCTTCAAGGCTTACATAATCTTGAGGTGTTGTCGCAATTTCTTCAACATCGAATTCGGCATTTGGACATGCTGCTTCAATAGCGTCTTTCATTTTGTATAGATCTGTTGGTGCTCCTGTCAATTCAATTGAACCATCTTCCAGAGTTTCAATTTCCTGGCAGTCAGCATCTGCTTCCATCAGTGCTTCTAAAGTCTGTTCTTCATCAAGCCCTTTAAAAGTTAAAATAGCGTAAGTATCGTATAAATATGATACTGAACCTTCATTTCCTAATTTGGCTTTTGATTTTGTAAAGGCAGGACGAACTTGTGAAATTGTACGATTGATATTATCGGTTAAACATTTGACGATAACAGTAGAACCATTTGGTCCGTATCCTTCAAAAGTTTTTTCTTCGTAATTTTCAGTCGCACCGCTTTTGACTCTGTCAATTGCGTTTTTGATGACGTTAGCAGGCACTTGTTCTTTTTTTGCTTTTGCAATCAGTCTTCTTAATGTCAAGTTACCATCGGGATCAGTTCCCCCAGCCTTGGCAGCTAAATATAATTCTTTTCCATATCTTGAATATAATTTTGCTTTGGCAGCAGCTGTTTTAGCCATGGCAACTTTACGTACTTCATGTGCTCTTCCCATTGAAAATTCCTCCTTGAATTTTAATTACCCTAGACATTATACAAAAGTCAAACGTTTTTTTCAAGGTTTGACATTTCATATATGCGATGAATATAGTATAATATGGATTTGAAAAGGTGAAAATATGGAAACAGTAACGATTATTGGTGCCGGAGCAAGTGGTCTGGCCTGCATGAATACTTTATTAAATCATAACCAGTTTGATATTATCATTCTGGAACAGTCAGATAAACCGGCCAGAAAAATCCTGGCCAGTGGCAATGGACGATGTAATGTCTCTCATAAAAATATTGATATATCAGCTTATAATACTGATCATCCAGTGATCAGAAGAATCATTGAACAGTTTGATGTCCATCTTTTTTTTGATCAGCTGTCTTTAAAGCTGCGTAATCTGGGAGATCTGATCTATCCTTATTCATTGTCCAGTCTTTCAGTAAAAAATGCCCTGCTGAAACAGCAGGAGAGAGTTTCGCTGCTTGAAAACTGTGAAGCAGAACGAATTGTGAAAGAAGATAGATATAAGATCATGACCAGTCAGGGGACGTTTTACAGCGACAAAATTGTCATTGCGACGGGTTCACCAGCCAATCATTTATCAGGAACGCATAATCTGGAGATGTTAAAATCATTAAAGGTTCATTGTGTTCCTTTTTCACCAAGCCTGGTGCAGTTAAAAACGAAACCGGTACTGTCTGCACTTAAAGGTTTGCGAGTTAAAGGAAAGGCGAGATTATGCGATGGTGAGCAGCTTATTGATGAAAAAGAAGGAGAAATTCTTTTTACTGACTATGGACTTTCTGGAATCTGTATCATGCAGCTGTCGCGTTTTGTCAAAGATGTCAGACAGCCAGTGATTGAACTGAATCTGTTACCGGATCTCACTAAAGAAGACATTGACAAATACGGTATTGAAGGTCTGTTTCATGAAAAAATCGCAAAAGTCATTCATGAACGTCATCTTGATCCTCAGCGAATTGTTTTTTCAATCAAGGCAACGCTCGGTATTGAAAAGGCTCAGGTTTGTCATGGTGGTGTCAGTTTAGAAGAAATAGATGACAGTCTGCAGCTGAAAAAATATCCCGGAATTTATGTCTGTGGAGAAGCCTTGGATGTTGATGGGGACTGTGGCGGATATAATCTGCACTTTGCTTTTGCCAGTGGACAGTATGTGGCAAGGCAGATCATAGGAGAAAAATATGTTAAAAATCAGTAATATAGATATATCATTAAATGAAACGAATTATCAAAAAGTCATTGCTAATATTTTAAATATGCGAATGACTGAGATCAGAAATGTTCGGCTGGTTAAAAAAGCTGTAGATGCCAGACGAAAAAATAAAATTCATTTTCATTGTGCGTTTACTTTTGAAGCGAACAATGAACAACAGATCATCAAAGATCATCCGAAAAGTCAGCTGAGCCTGGTGAAACCCTACTGTTATCCAGAACTTGTTCCTTCCAGGGAAACGGTCATGATTATTGGCAGTGGACCGGCAGGACTGTTTTGTGCCTATAATCTGTCACGAAGTGGTCAGAAAGTCATTCTGATCGAACAGGGCAAAGACGTTGACAAACGTAAACAGGATGTTGAATTGTTTCAGGAAACCGGACAGCTGAACTGTTTAAGCAATGTGCAGTTTGGCGAAGGTGGTGCGGGAACATTTTCTGATGGGAAACTGACAACTGGTATTAAGGATTTCAGAAAACAGTTTGTTCTGGAAACTTTTGTTCAGTTTGGAGCCCATGAAGATATTCTCTATCTGAATAAGCCACATTTGGGGACCGATGTGCTGATCGATGTTGTCAAAAATATGCGTCAGGCCATCATTGACAATGGCGGACAGGTTTATTTTGACACCAGGCTGACTGATATCTGTATCCAAGATGGCAGATTTGCAAAAGCCGTCCTGTGCAAAGATGGCCAGAAAACAGAAATGAAAGCTGACCGTCTGGTCCTGGCAATTGGACACAGTTCGCGAGACACTTATGAGATGCTTTATCAAAAGGGGCTTTCTTTGCAGCCTAAACCTTTTGCGGTCGGCATGAGAATTGAACATACCCAGAATTTTATCAATAAACAGCAATATGGTCGTTTCTATGATCATCCTGCTTTGCCAGCTGCTGATTATAAACTGGCTGTTCATACGCGCGATCATCGAGGGGTTTATACATTCTGTATGTGTCCAGGTGGATATGTCGTGAATGCTTCCAGTGAAAAAGACAGGGTCTGTGTCAATGGCATGTCTAATTATCGTCGAAATCATATTTATGCCAACAGTGCGATTCTCGTCAGTGTTGATGAGAAGGATTTTCCTGGAAATCATCCTTTAGCTGGAATGTATTTTCAAAGAGAACTGGAAAGCAAAGCTTTTGCCTTAGGTGGCTATGATTACAGCGTTCCTGTGCAGAAAGTTGAGGATTATCTGGAGAACAGAATAAGTGATGAAAAAATACAAACAAGTGTCAAAAGAGTAAAGTGTGCCAATTTGAATGCATTATTTTCTGATGAACTGAATAAGAATATGAAAGAAGGATTACATCTGATGAATCAGAAAATAAATGGATTTACTGAAAACGCAACTTTATTAGGTATTGAAGCCAGAAGCAGTGCACCAGTCAGATTTTTCCGTGATGAAAAAATGGAAAGCAACATCAAAGGAATCTATCCTATTGGCGAAGGTGCTGGTTATGCTGGAGGAATCATGTCCAGTGCGATCGATGGCTTAAAATGCAGCGAGATGCTGGTTAAAGGGGAATGATGGATGTCATTATTTGAACTTGTTTTTATTTCTGTATCATTGGCGATGGATGCCTTTACAGTTTCAATGATGTATGGGATGACGATACATTACTGGACCTGTTTCAGGCGATTCTTCATCGCTTTTTATTTTGGCTTTTTTCAAGCTTTGATGCCTTTTTGTGGCTATTATTTTGGGAGGATCTTTTCTGGATATATCAGGGGGATCGATCATTATATTGCCTTTATTTTTCTGATGGTCATTGGGATTCATATGATTCGTGATGCCGGTGAGGATGAGACCTTGGACAACAGTCTTCATCTTTTTGATTTAACGATACTGGCTTTTGCGACCAGTATTGATGCTTTTGCAGTAGGAATGACTTTTGCATTTTTTGATGTTCCTGTTGTGCGTTCCAGTCTGATTATTGGTTCGGTGACATCATTTCTATGTTTTATGGCCTTGAAGATTGGACAATACTTAGGACAGAGATTTCAAAGCAAAGCCATGTTCATAGGTGGAATCACTTTGATGATCATGGCGTTAAAAATCTTGATTGAACATATGAATTAGAAAGAGGTGTTATCATGAAAGAAGAAGAACTGATCATTAAAAACATTTTAAAGAAAACTCAGGAATATGACAGAATGTTATCACCGTTTGCGTGCAGGACAGGAGATTATATCAAAATTAAGGACCGTCATAGTGTTTATGATGAATTTGATATTAGATGGCCATTTGAAGAAGATATCGACAGGATCCTTTACAGCAAGGCCTATCGTCGTTATGGTGATAAGACACAGGCCTTGTCTTTTTTTCAGAATGCTCATATTTCCAAAAGAGCGATTCATGTGCAATGGGTTTCGCGCATTGCCAGGCAGATTGGCCGCGGTCTTAATCTTAATATGGATCTGCTGGAAGCAGCAGCATTAGGTCATGATCTGGGTCATGCTCCCTATGGACATGTTGGTGAAAAAGCATTGAATCTGAAACTGCAGGAAAAACATTTTGGTTTTTTTTGTCATCATGCTAACAGTGTCCGACAGATTCTTTTTTTGGAACGTAAAGGAATCGGGTATAATGTCTCATTACAGGTTTTGGATGCTATGTTATGTCATAATGGCGAGCTTCTGTCAAAAAAGTATGAGCCTGACCGTAATAAAACCCTGGCACAGTTTTGGAAAGAGTATCATGACTGCTGGCATCAGAAAGATGCCAGTCTTAAGCTAAAGCCAATGACTTTGGAAGGGTGTGTAGTTCGAATTTCAGATATTATTTCTTACATTGGCAAAGATATCGAAGATGCCATGTCGGTAGGTATTCTTGATCGTGATGCTCTTCCACAAGATATTGTGGATGTTTTAGGAAAAGATAATAAAGCTATTATGAATAAATTGATTGGAGATTTAATGATCCATAGCTATAATAAGCCTTATCTCTGTTTTTCTGATGAAGTCTATCAGGCTTTATCTGCTTTGCTGGATTTTCTGGCCAGGCAGGTTCATCATCATCCTGTTTTACAGCGAGAAAATGATAAACTGGAACGCATGGTCAAGGAACTTTATGATGTTTACTATGATGAACTGTGCAAAGGGGATGATGAGTCAGATATTGTACAGTTTGTCAAAAAAATGGAAAGGGGATATCAAAGTGCTGATTCAGCCCTAATTGTCAGTGATTATTTATCAATGAAAACGGATACGTATGTTCTTAATGATTATCAAAGAAGATTTTTGCCAAGGTTACATTGTGAAAAGCTTTCATTATTGTGAAAAAAGGGGTAAAATATAGCTATAAGGAGGTTTTGTTATGAAACTAATAATTGCAATCGTCAATTCTGATGACAGTACATCAGTACAGTCTGCACTTACAAAAGCTGGATATTTTGTAACAAAGTTATCAACAACAGGTGGTTTCCTGAAAAAAGGAAATACAACTTTCTTTATTGGTACAGATGATGAAAAAGTTGAAAAGGCAATGGAAATAATTAAAGAAAATTCTAAAAAACGTATTGAAAAAGAACCAACAGTATCACCTACTGAAATGGGAGAATTCTTTGCACCAATCATGGTCGATGTACTGGTTGGAGGCGCAACAGTATTTGTTTTAGACATTGAACAGTTTGAAAAATTCTAAAATAAAAAGGGCAAAGCTATTGTCCTTTTTTTTGTATAGATTATAATAATTTCAGGTGATATTATGGAAATAAAATTATTAAATGGAAAACAGCTGCATAAAGATTTGCCTTTGCAGATTCCTGGAAAAGATAAAGCTTTACATCTTTTATCACAAATAAATGATGGAAAAACGGTGTTAACATATGGAGCGTTTGATCAAGATCATCTGACAGGAATGATCTGTTTTGATCTGAAAGAAGCACATATCTATTTGTTGTGGCTTGAACAGGATCGTGAAGCATCTGTTTTCTTTAAACTGATAGAGACAGCTGAAAATCTATGTAAAGATGATCTGAGCGTTTATGCTGATTATGACCTTGAATGGTATCAGCAGGCAGGGTTTCAGCGTTATGGGGAAACTTTTGTGATTCATGGCAAAGAATATATGCCAATGATCAAAAAAATGAAAAAGAAAAAGCAGTTTGTCAATTATGAAGACGTTTATGATTTCATTAACAGTCAAAAAGACCGGGTCTACAGTCTGAATAATTTTCAAAGATTTATGGAAGATCTTGGAAATCCTCAACTGGCCTTGAAATGTATTCATATTGGTGGAACGAATGGGAAAGGTTCAACTACAAATTATATCAAGGAAGTACTTCTTAGAGCCGGCTATCGTGTGGGAACATTCACTTCACCGGCATTAAAAACCCGACTTGATGTCATTAGGATCAATGATGAGAATATCGATGAACAGTTTATGGTAGCGATTGCCAATCGTTATGTTGATCGTTGGCTGGCATATGAAATCTCGCTTTTTGAAATAGAAGTTTTTATTGCTGTTATGTACTATTTATATAAAGGTGTCGATATTGCTGTTTTTGAAGTGGGATTAGGTGGAGAACTGGACGCTACTAATATCATTTATCCACTGGTTGCTCTAAATACCAACATTGGTTTGGATCATATTGAATATCTAGGGAATAGCTATGAAAGTATTGCTAGTGCCAAGGCAGGAATTATCAAGGATGGTGTTGATTTTATTACAGGTGAAAATAAACAGGAATGCCTGAATATTTTTAGAGAGACCTGTGAAAAGCATCACAGTGAGTTGATTAGGGTGGAACGGGTTCATGATATCCAGGATGGAGAAAATGTGAAATATACATATAAAGGCTATAATATTATTTTGGATTCACCAGCACTTTATCAGATTAAAAACAGTGCTCTGGCAATTGAAACACTGCTTTATCTTAAAGATAAAAATGAAATTTCCTTTTGTGATGATGATCTCATCTATGGACTTTTTGAAGCTAAATGGGCTGGTCGTTTTGAAAAACTTAGAGATGAGCCTTTGATCATCATTGATGGCGCACATAATCGTGAAGGCGTCGATGAGCTGTATCGAGCAGCTAGAAAATTTCATGATCTAAAAATCATTTTTTCGGCATTAAAAGACAAAGATACCGACTATATGATTGAAAGATTACTGGAATTGACGTATGATATAACTGTCTGTGAGTTTGAACATCCTCGTGCTCAGAAAGCTGCACTTCTGGCTAAGGATTATCCTGTAAAAGTGAAACCAGATTATATCAGTGCAATCGATGAGGCCTTTGATCATCAGGGAACTTTACTGATTACAGGGTCACTGTATTTTATTTCTAAAGTGCGACCTTATCTGATGAAAAAGATCAAAAATTCATAGACAGATATTATAGAGAAAGGAGAGTCTACTTTTAGTAGCAATTGTGTACGGTTTTATATCGGAATTAACGCCCGTGGACTTGCGATGAGGACGAAGCGGGAATAAGCATATGTACGGTTTTTTATATCGGAATTAACGCCTGTGGACTAGCAATGAGGATGAAGCAGGAATAAACATGTGTACGGTACTACCGGAATTAACGCCTGTGGACTAGCAATGAGGACGAAGCAGGAACGATTGGTTGATGAAGTAGCAATCAAGAACGATGATTCAGATTATATTAGGAGTTATTATTGTTTTGATTGGGATATTTGTTTTTTATAAATATCCATTAAAGAATGATGTGAAACAGGTGACTTTAGGAGCACTGTTTATCATTCTGGCGATTATATTAAAGAGGCTGGCGGTGATGGTGCCTTTTTTAGGACTGCCGAGTTTAAAAATTACTTTTGAAATCTTGCCTTTGATTGTGGCAGGATTGACGATGCAGCCGGGATACTGTTATATTGTCGCGATCGCCGTTGATGCATTAGGATTGATGTTAGCATTTTCAGGGGGGGTTCCATTTTTGGGATTTACCTTAAATACGGTTTTGCAGACATTGATACCATGCATGTTAAAATTATATTTAAATGATACAAAAGACAGACTGCTGGAAATGATCGTGAAGATCATTATGATTATTATTTCTGCCAGTTCCTGCATTTATGTATGGCGATTGAATACGGTGAATATTTCTTCACAGCAGTATGAGGTTACGTTATCGATCAAACTGATGGTTTTAGCCATCATTGCCTGTATGATGATCATTTTATTTGTTTTTATTGGTTATTATAAAGCAAAGCTTAAGAAAGAAGAAGGACATATTTTTCATTTATGTGTATTATCAGTTGTTTCGATTGAACTGATCGTGACATTCTTTCTGACACCGTATTGGCTGGAAGTCATGTATGGTATTCCTTTTTTCGCTTCACAGTTTGTGCGTATTCTTAAATCATGTGTCATGATTCCAGCAGGAATACTGATTGTTTATACGATGTATAAAATGACATCCAGAGTTTTAAAATAGATACATTGACCATAACAAAGTGTTTGTTATGGTTTTTTTGTTTATCATCAGCTTAACTGGTTATCCTATATGTATGGAGGATAGTCTATGGATGAAAAAAAATATAATTTGATTGCTGAAGAATTAAAACCGAAAAAACAGGTTTTAAAGAATACTTTTTTTGCTTTCCTGTTTGGTGGCATTATAGGAATGATTGGACAGTTTTTTTTGGATCTGTATCAGCAGCTTTTTTCTTTAAGTGAAAAAGACGCTGGACCGATTATGATCATTACTCTTATCCTGCTGGCTGCACTGTTAACCGGATTTGGTGTTTTTGATCGAATTGCCAACATTGGTGGAGCAGGGACATTTATACCTATTACTGGTTTTTCCAATGCAATGACATCCAGTGCTTTAGAAGGAAAAAGTGAAGGACTGGTTACAGGGATTGCGACCAATATTTTTAAATTAGGTGGAGCGGTCATCACTTTTGGAATCGTTGCTTCTTTTGTGTTGGGAGGGTTGCGTTATGTCATCTCGCTTTTTGGGGCATAGTCTGGTGTTGGATCATGTTTATGTCCAAAGTGTTGGAACATGCGTAGGACGTTTGGAATATCATAGTCCTTTAGGACTGTATTTTGATAAATATTATCTAGATCATCGTCATGGCAATCCCAGCTATGAACAGGCTGAAATAGAGATGTTAAGTGATGCCATCTATTTCTGTCTGCACAAAGCAAAGCTAAAAAAAGAAGATATCGACCTTTATTTTGGTGGAGATTTGAATAATCAGCTGGCCGCCAGCTATTATCATGCCTGTCATCTGAAAAAACCGTTTATCGGTCTTTACAGTGCCTGTGCAACGATGGGACTGGCTGTTACAAATGCAGCAATAATGATTGAAAATGAAAATATCGATCGTGCTATAGCCTGTACAGTTTCTCATAATGCAACGGCTGAACGGCAGTTTCGCTATCCAATCGAATATGGCATTCAAAGAAAGAATACAACAACTTTTACTGCAACAGGAGGCTGTGCAGTGTGTCTGGGCAGACAGCAGCAAAAAATCAGAGTTAAAGCAGTAACCTTAGGCGAAGTAGTCGATATGAATCAGTACGATGCCAATGATATGGGCAGAGCCATGGCACCAGCAGCCTTTGCGACTTATAAGCAGCATATGCATGATCTGCAGATCGATGGCACATATTACGATCTGATCTTAACAGGTGATCTTTCCCGATATGGAAGAACGATCATGGAAAGACTGCTCAGCGAAGATCATCAGCAGTATAAGGAATACAATGACTGTGGCTGTCTGCTATACGATGAATATCAGCCCGTCTATCAGGGAGGCAGCGGACCGGTCTGCAGCGCTCTTGTCAGTTTTGGTTATATTTACCAGCAGATGATCAAAGGAAAATATAAAAGGGTACTGTTTTTGACGACCGGTGCTTTATTAAATCCTGTCATGACCAATCAGAAACTGTC
Source organism: uncultured Bacillota bacterium (assembly GCA_949290865.1). Taxonomy (GTDB): domain Bacteria; phylum Bacillota_I; class Bacilli_A; order Erysipelotrichales; family Coprobacillaceae; genus Faecalibacillus. The sequence continues at coordinate 5,964 of CASETM010000023.1, read as the reverse complement.
GATTCCCTGTGTCTGTCATGGCTATGCTTTGGAGGTGGCAGAATGAATTATCTGATGTCTTTTCTTTTTTGTGGTTTTGTTTGTCTGCTGGCACAGTTGATTTATGAATATACCAGGCTGACACCAGGTCATATTACCTGTACTTTTGTGGTCGTTGGAGCGTTTTTAGATCTGTTTCATTTTTATGACGAACTGGTTAAGATCTTTCACGCTGGGGCTTTGCTGCCAATTACCAGTTTTGGACATTCTTTGATGCATGGAGCAATGCATATGACTGAGGAGTTTGGTGTTTTTGGTTTGGCGATGGGTATGTTTGATTTGACGGCAGCGGGTATTTCTTCGGCTATTTTGTTTGCTTTTTTGATTGCAGTGATTTTTAAACCGAGGTCATAATCATGACGGCGAAATCTTTTGATATTAATATCCGCACTTTAGATTTTCGTGGTCGAAAAGTAGAAATTCATTTTGTTTCGAGTCTGTGTGCGGATGATTTGATTGCTTATCTGGTTGAAGGAATTACTTTGGCTAAAGGAAAAACGTTAAAGGACTGTCTGAACAATGGTCAGGTCAGTGAAGAAAATGATCAGGAAAAATATGAATATGCAATGCTGACAGGGAATGCCGTTGTTAAGGATCTGGAAGAAAATAAAGTCTATGTCCTGGATACCAGAAGATATCCTTCACGAGCAATTGATGAACCAGACACAGAAAAAACCGTACGAGGCAGCAAGGATGGCTTTAATGAAAATCTACTCAACTGTGTCGGTCTGATAAGGCGAAGGATCAGATCGATGGATCTGGTCATGAACAAACAGACAGTCGGACAAAAGCATAAACTGGATATATGTCTGTGTTATCTGGACAGTCTGGTTGATCAAAGCATGCTGGCTGAAGTTCTGGCGCGGATCAAAGAAATTCAGAATGAAGATCTTGTCATGTCTGACCGGGCATTGGAAGAACTGATCTTTGATCAAAGCTATAATCCTTTTCCTTTGGTACGTTACAGTGAAAGGCCAGATATCGTCGCAACACATATCAATCATGGCTATATAGCTATTATCTGTGATACATCGAGTTCGGTTATGATGCTGCCGACAACGCTTTTTGAAATACTGGAACATGTTGAAGAACATCGTCAAACACCGATTATTGGAACATTTATTCGGATGATTCGTTTTACGGCAGTATTTCTGTCGGTTTATCTTGTTCCAGTTTGGATGTTGACGATGAATATTGGTGTACATGACAAAAAGAATCTGTTTTCTATTTTACTTGTGGAACTGGCGGTGGAGCTGTTACGTATAGCAACAATCCATACGCCGGATTCGATTTCTAATACGATGGGGATGATTGCTGCTATTCTGTTAGGTGAATTTGCGATTGAACTGGGACTTTTTTCAGGTGAGGTTTTACTGTTTGTTGCTATTGGCAATGTCTGTGGTTTTGCAACACCGAATTATGAACTTTCACTGACCAATAAATATGTCAAAATTTTCATGATCCTGTTTACGGGATTAACGGGAATTGTCGGTTTCATCATTTATCAGCTGCTTCTTTATGGTTATCTGATATCATTAAAACCTTTTGGGTTTTCCTATCTGTATCCTTTAATTCCTTTTGACCGTCAGGAACTGTGGGATTTTATTATTAGAAAGCCAAAAAATAGAAGTTGTAAAACTTCTAAAAAAAGGTAAAAAGAATAAAACTGAATGTCGCGATAGCAACTGCTGGTGGATCAACATGGGTTCCGCAGTCAGTATTAAAGATCATACCGAAGACCAAACCCAAAAGATGTGCCAGCAAGCCAAAGATAATGGCTGTAGCAATCTGTCCTGTCTGCATGATGGCATAGCCAGCAATTAAAGTCGTATGATGTGTTGCTGGAAAAGCGGGATCAATCAGAGCAAAGATTAGTGAAAAAGCACTGATGGAAAACCCAATTGTATAAAGCCCAGTTTCTTTAGCAAAATAGCCCATGACAGCTGATACAGCAATACCAAAGATGATCTGATAGCTCCAGAAGCCAAAACCAGCATTTTTGAGGAAATCAACATTTTTAGCATTATAGGTCTGTTCTTTATTATACAGCAGACGACCTAGTACTCCTACCAGGATAACGGATACTGCACCTGTATCAACAGAAAAATGATAATAGTTTTCAAACGCATAGATCACATAGCCTAAAACCCCAGCTAGCGCTCCTGTAAGAAGCACTTTGGCATCATTGGTAAAAGCCAGTGATCGCGATGTTTCGACACCACGAATGTCATGATGTTTACTGGCATATGCTGTCGCAAATCCCGCACCATTGAAAATAATGCAAGGTAAAAAAAGCGTATTCAGCACGGTATCATTGATAAAAGCAGTATCAACACCAGTGCCTGCCAGTATGGAAACAATGATTCCAATAAATCCGGTACAGATAAATGTCTGTGTACCGCCAATAAATGTTCCTAAAATTCCGGAAAAAAAAGCAAGAATGATCGATGTAACTGAAAACATAAATAACCTCCTTTTATTTATTATATATAATCGGTTTTTGTAAATAAATAAAAAGATGAGAAAAATGTAGAAAAAACTGGCTGATGTCAGTTTTTTTTCGTAAAACTTGTTATTTTTTTTATAAAGACATATGATATAATACCATCGAGGTGAAAGTATGGAATATCAAGTTATTTTAGAAGATTTTCAGGGACCGCTGGATTTACTGCTGCATCTGATCAAGGAAAAAGAAATGGATCTGGAAACGCTCGAGCTTTCAGTTATTACCGATCAGTATTTGCAGTATATACATATGATGGAATCATCTCAGCTGGAAGTCATGTCAGAATATCTGGTCATAGCCAGTCAGTTAATTGAGATGAAAAGCAAAATGCTTTTACCTAAGGAAAAAATAACAATTGATGATGAATATGAAGAAGATCCACGTGAGGCACTGATCAGACGTCTGGTCGAATATAAACGCTATAAAGATGTTATTGACGATTTTAAAGAACAGTATGAAAAACGCCAGACAATGATCATCAAAGCTCCAGAAAACATGGACGACTATGTTGTTGATACTGCAGCCTTGATTCCTGATGGATTGGAAGTTTATGATCTGATGAAAGCGATGCAGAAGATGTTTCAAAGAAAAGCTTTGTTGAAACCACTGGATACACATATTTCCAGAAAAGATATTTCGATTGATAAAAGAAGTGAAGAGATTCGTGACTTCTTTAAACAGAGAGTTCATAAAAAGGTCAAATTAGAAGAACTGTTTGATCGTGCTGATAAGTATTATTTTATCGTAACTTTTCTTTCAGTCCTTGTTTTAGCGAAAGATAAAGAAGTAGAAATCTATCAGGATGATCTGTTTGATGAAATATATGTGGAGGGAAAAATCTGATGAATAAGCAGTTTCATATAATTGAAGGGATGCTTTATTTAAGAGGTGATGAAGGGATTGACATCAATGAACTGTCAGCTGTCCTGGAAATCTCTAAAAAAGAAGCAGCCAGAATGATGGATGAATTTATTGAGGCCTATGAAAAAAGAGGCTTTCATGGGATTCAGGTTGTAAATTTTGGTGGTCATTTTAAACTGGCAACCAATCCCGATTATATTATGTATTATCAGAAAATGGTGGAACAGTCCAAAGCCACACTGTCTCAGGCCGCTTTGGAAACTTTGGCGATTATTGCTTATAATCAGCCGGTGACTAGAGCGAAAATTGAAGATATCAGAGGTGTAGGGTGTGATGCCATGGTCAGAAAACTGTTGGCCAAGGCACTGATCAAAGAAGTTGGCCGTCAGGACAGCCCGGGCATGCCGATTCTTTATGGAGTCACTGATGAATTTATGGATGCTTTTTCATTGACATCTCTTGATGAGCTGCCAGATTTAGGAGATATTGTTGAAACAACGAGTGATGAAGATATTTTTGATACCAGATATCAGGAAAACAAAGAAGGGAAAGCCAATGAAACTGTGGAATCATTTGAAGACAATCAATAAACATAAATATTATGTGACGAAGCTCTGCTTTCGCTGTGGACTGTATAAACAGGGACTGCTGCATGATCTGTCAAAATATTCCTATACAGAACTGAAGACTGGAGCGAAATACTGGGTCGGAACACGTTCTCCCAATTCAATAGAACGAGAAACGATCGGCTATTCAGCAGCCTGGCTGCACCATAAAGGCAGAAATAAGCATCATTGGGAATATTGGGTCGATATAACCAGCAAAGGTGTGATTGCTGCAAGGATGCCAACGAAATATGTTGTCGAGATGTTCTGCGACCGTGTTGCAGCAACCATGGTTTATCGTGGTGATCATTTTGATACAGAGGCACCTTTGGATTATTATTTAAAGACCAGATCATATTATATTATTCATGAACAAACGGATGCTCAGCTGAAGGATATGCTTGTTCATCTTTCACAAAGCACGCTGACAGAAACGATCGCGTATATCAAAAAGACATATTTGAAGGAGAATAAATGATGATTTATACAGTAACATTTAATCCGGCATTGGATTATGTAATCAAAGTTGATCATTTTGCTTTGGGAATGACGAATCGCAGTCATGATGAACAGCTTGTATGTGGAGGTAAGGGAATTAATGTCTCTTATATCCTTAGACAGCTTGGTTTTGATTCGGTAGCGCTAGGCTTTGTGGCTGGTTTTACTGGCAAAGAATTTGTTCAAGGCATTGAAAAAATGGGAATAACCAGTCAGATGATTGTCTTAAAACAGGGAATGACAAGAATCAATGTGAAAATGAAAGGCGAAGCAGAAAGTGAAATCAACGGGTCTGGTCCTGAAATAACTGCTGATGATCTTAAACAGCTTTATGTACAGCTTGATCAGTTACAGGATCAGGATATTCTGGTTTTATCTGGCAGTATTCCAGCATCTTTGCCAAATACGATTTACCAGGATATCATGGCTTATCTGGCTGACCGAGATATTTTGTATGTTGTTGATGCAACGAATGATCTGCTGGTCAATGTCTTAAAATACAGGCCATTTCTGATCAAACCGAATCATCATGAATTGGGTGAAATATTTCAGGTACATATTGAAAACGATGAAGATATTGTTTTCTATGCCAGAAAACTGCAGGATAAAGGAGCCAGAAACGTATTGGTTTCTATGGCAGGTGATGGCTCAATTCTGGTTGATGAACTGGGAAATGTGACTAGAATGGGAGTTCCGCAGGGAACGGTCAGAAATTCTGTAGGAGCTGGTGACAGTATGCTGGCAGGTTTTATTGGTGGTTATTTGAAAGGATATGATTATGATCAGACGCTTGCCTTGGCAACTGCCTGTGGCAGTGCTACAGCTTTTTCTGATACACTTGCCAGCCATGATGAAATCATGACTTTATTTGAGAAAACACAACAGCTGATAAAATAAGCAGAAATTTTCTATTTCTGTTTTTTTATTAGCAAATAATATTAATGATATTATAATATATAAAAATAATATATATAATATAAATAGAAAAACAATATTAAGAAGGTGAAAACAATGAAAAAAAGCATTACTGAAAAAATTGCACCGTATTTTAAAACATTTTCATCAGCAGAAGGTGCTGAAATGGATTATATTATTCAATGCCATGAACAAAGCAGCTGTCAGAAACTTTCTTTATCACTGCTAAAAAATATTGGAACGTGGTCCCATTATGGAAAGACTGGTTTTCGTGGATGGTCATCCTTGACGAAAAATGATATTGTGGCATATATCTGTCAGCATGCTGATTTAAATCAGGATGAATTTCGTGTTTTTGAAGCGAATGCATCATTGTTTATGATTAAATAATATTTAAAGGGGGCTGTAACGAAATAAAACATTAATACAGGCCTAAAAAAAGACAATGCTGTCAGTATTATACTGATAGGCATTGTCTTTTTTGATATAATTAGATCATGATAACCACAAAACAATCTAATTATGAAAATAATTATAACG
>CASETM010000022.1 GCA_949290865.1 uncultured Bacillota bacterium | reverse complement strand
CGAGAATCTTTTTTATTTAATAAAAGAAAATTTTTATCCTGTCACTAAAAAAATTTTTTTACTAAGAAATGATTTACTCTTAGATAATCTCATTCATTAAATTTTAGCCACTTCAGCTGTTTTCAGCAATGATAAAAAACATGAATGATTTTTCACATTCATGTTTCTTTGATTATTTAATTGCTTGATGATATTCCTGTAATGATTTTACTTCATGAGTACCATGAATTTCAGCATCCATGATACCTTCGATTGCAGCTTTAGCGGCAGCCATGTTTGTCATATATGGAATTCTCATCTTGATTGCTGTCTTTCTGATGTAGCTGTCATCATGAGCAGACTGTTTACCATGAGGTGTGTTGATAACCATTGCCAGTTCACCATTTGTTAAGGCATCAGCGATATTTGGTCTTCCTTCATGGATCTTTTTCACTTTGATCGCTGGAATTTTGTTTTTAACGATCAGGTCAAAAGTTTTTCCGGTTGCCACGATTTCAAATCCGGCATCATAGTATTTCTGTGCCAGTTCAACAACATCTTTTTTATCTCTGTCAGAAACTGAAATCAGCACTCTTCCTTTTGTTGGCAGTTTTGTCTGAGTCGCTTCTTCAGCTTTATAGATAGCAGCTCCATAAGAATTTGCTAAACCTAAAACTTCTCCTGTTGATCTCATTTCAGGTCCTAAGATTGGATCGACTTCCGGGAACATGTTGAATGGGAAAACAGCCTGTTTAACACCAACATGTGGAATCTTTCTGTCTTTAAGATCTTTAACTGGTGAAGGTCTACCTGTTAAATCACTGGTAATGATATCAGTTGCAATTCTTACCATGTTGATATTGCATACTTTTGATACCAAAGGTACTGTTCTTGAAGCACGTGGGTTAGCTTCTAGAACATAGACTTTATCATCAGCGATTGCATACTGCATGTTCATTAATCCACGAACATTCATTTCTTTAGCAATTTTCTTTGTATACTCTTTAATTGTTGCGACATGTCTTACTGGTATATGTTTTGATGGCAGGATACATGCTGAATCTCCTGAGTGGATACCAGCCAGTTCGATATGTTCCATAACTGCTGGTACGAATACATTTTCTCCATCTGAAATCGCATCTGCTTCACATTCCATTGCATCATTCAAGAATCTATCAATCAGAATTGGACGATCTGGTGTAACACCAACAGCAGCAGCCATGTATTCTTTTAACGAATCATCATCATAAACAACTTCCATTCCACGTCCACCTAATACATAAGATGGTCTTACCATCAATGGATAACCGATACGTTTAGCAATTTCCAAAGCTTCATCAATATTAACTGCCATTCCTGATTCTGGCATTGGTATATTCAGTTTTTCCATCATTGCATTAAACAGGTCTCTGTCTTCTGCCATATCAATTGTTTCTGGTGTTGTTCCTAAGATATTAACACCATTAGCTTTTAACTGACTTGCCAGGTTCAATGGTGTCTGCCCACCAAACTGAGCAATAACACCTAATGGTTTTTCTTTTTCATGAATACTTAACACATCTTCCAAAGTTAATGGTTCAAAGTAAAGTTTATCAGATGTATCATAATCTGTTGAAACAGTTTCTGGGTTACAGTTAACGATAATTGTTTCAAATCCTAATTTTTTCAGTGCCAAAGCAGCGTGAACACAGCAGTAATCGAATTCAATACCCTGACCAATACGGTTAGGTCCACCACCTAAGATCATGATTTTTTTCTTATCAGTTACTGTGCTATGATCAGGTGCATTGTATGTAGAATAGTAATATGCATTATTCTGAGTTCCTGATACATGCACTGGTTCCCAAGCCTGGTTAACACCGATAGCCTGTCTTTGATCTCTGATGTCTTTTTCTTCTACATCTAACAGCTGACTTAAGTATTTATCAGAGAATCCATCCTGTTTAGCCTGTTTTAAAACATCATCTGGTAATTTTTGACCTTTATAAGTCATGATTTTTTCTTCTTCTTCAACCAGTTCTTTCATCTGTTCAATGAAGTAATGTTTGATTTTTGTCAATTCAAACAGTTCATCAACTGTTGCCCCTTTTCTTAAGGCTTCATACATAATAAACTGTCTTTCACTGGTTGGATTGATCAGCATTTTTAATAATTCATCTTTAGACAGCTGATCGAAATTTTTCGCATGTCCTAAACCATAACGACCAATTTCCAATGAACGGATAGCTTTCTGGAAAGCTTCTTTGTATGTTTTACCGATACTCATAACTTCCCCAACAGCTTTCATTTGTGTTCCTAATTTATCTTCAGCACCTTTGAATTTTTCAAAAGCCCATCTTGCAAATTTAATAACGACATAATCACCATCAGGTTTATATTTATCTAATGTCCCATATTTACCACATGGAATATCTTCCAATGTTAAACCTGCCGCCAGCATTGCTGAAACCGAAGCAATTGGGAATCCTGTTGCTTTAGAAGCTAAAGCTGAAGAACGAGATGTTCTAGGATTAATTTCAATAACAACGATACGATCTGTTACTGGATCATGAGCAAACTGAACATTTGTTCCTCCAATAACTCCGATAGATTCAACGATTCTGTAAGCCTGTTCCTGTAATCTGTCCTGTACTTCCTGAGAAATTGTCAGCATTGGTGCACTACAGAATGAATCTCCAGTATGAACTCCTAATGGGTCGATATTTTCAATGAAACAAATTGTAATCAGGTTGTTGTTGGCATCTCTGACAACTTCCAGTTCCAGTTCTTCCCATCCTAAAATGGATTCTTCAATCAGACATTGATGAACCAGACTGGCCTGAAGTCCACGGTTAACGATCGTTTTCAGTTCTTCTTTGTTGTAAACAAGACCGCCACCGGCACCACCCATTGTATAGGCTGGTCTGACAACAACTGGATATCCTAATTTATCAGCGATTGCTAATGCTTCATCAACAGTATTGGCAATTTCACTTCTTGCCATTTCAATACCTAATGAATTCATCGTTTTCTTGAATTCTAAACGGTCTTCACCACGTTCAATGGCATCAACCTTTACGCCTAATACCTGAACATTGTATTTATCTAATACCCCTGCATTAGATAATTCAGAGCATAAATTCAATGCTGACTGTCCACCTAAGTTAGGAAGCAGTGCATCAGGTCTTTCTTTTTCAATAATCTGTGTTAATCTTTCCAGATTCAAAGGTTCAATGTAAGTTATATCAGCGGTTTCTGGGTCCGTCATGATTGTTGCTGGATTAGAATTGACCAATACGATTTCATAACCTAATCCTTTTAAGGCTTTACATGCCTGAGTTCCTGAATAATCAAATTCGCAGGCCTGTCCAATAATAATAGGTCCTGACCCAATAACTAAGATTTTGTTTATATCTTCTCTTTTTGGCATTTTTTTATCCTCCATTTCTTATTTTTAAAAAAAACATATCTTTTAAAAAGATATGTTTATATTTGACAAAAATAGAAAAGTGAAAAAAGGCTAGAAAATATTGAATTGTGTAAATGTAACATTTTCATCATATGCCCTCCCACACTGTAAACAGTGTTCTCTTTTCATTTCTCTTGATATTATATATCAATTTATGTCGCAAGGAAATATAATGCAATTAAATTATCGTATTAATTTATTTTTATCATTTTAAAAAGAAAGCCTTATAAATGAATCCCTCATTTACAAAACTTTCTTATCTTTTTTATTTGTTTTTCAGATATTCATCCATTGCCTGAGCTGCTTTTTTACCCGCACCCATAGCCAGGATAACTGTTGCTGCACCAGTGACAACATCACCACCAGCATAAACCCCTTCTTTGGATGATTTCATGGTGTCTTCATCAACAATGATTCCACCCCATGACTGACAGTCTAATCCTGGTGTTGTCTGTCTGATCAGTGGATTTGGACTTTGTCCAATAGCGACAATAACTGTTCCTGTTTCGATGACAAAGTTTGAACCTTCCTTGACGATTGGTCTTCTTCTGCCTGAAGCATCTGGTTCTCCCAGTTCCATTTCGACACATTCCATTGATTTGACCCATCCATCTTCACCTTCGATCTTGACTGGATTTGTCAACAGTTTGAAGATAATACCTTCTTCTTTAGCATGATGAACTTCTTCAGCACGTGCTGGAATTTCTTCTGGTCCACGACGATAAACGATATAGACATTTTCTGCACCCAGTCGTTTAGCTGTTCTGGCAGCATCCATCGCTACATTTCCGGCACCAATGACACAGACTGTATCAGCCACTTTAACTGGTGTAGGTTTATCAGGGAACTGGTATCCTTTCATTAGATTGACACGAGTTAAAAATTCGTTTGCTGCATAAACCCCATTTAGATTTTCTCCAGGAATATTCTGGAAACGAGGTAATCCGGCACCACTACCAACGAAAATCCCTTCATATCCCTGTTCCTGCAGTTCATCAATGGTAATTGATCGACCAACAACGACATTGGTCTGGAAATCAACACCTAATGCAGCAACGCCATCAACTTCAGCCTGTACCAGTGATTTAGGTAAACGGAATTCTGGAATACCATATGACAGTACTCCTCCAGTTTTATGCAGTGCTTCAAAAACAGTCACATCATAGCCACGTTTAGCCAGTTCTCCCGCACAGGTAATCCCGGCTGGTCCAGAGCCGATGACTGCCACTTTCTTGCCGTTTTTTTCAATTTTATTTTCGACTGGTTTTCCATGTTCACGATGATAATCAGCAACAAATCTTTCTAATCGTCCAATAGCAACTGATTCTGTTTTAATGCCACGAACACATTTTCCTTCACATTGATTTTCCTGTGGACAGACACGTCCACAGATGGCAGGTAATGCATTTTCTCTGGTAATTGTCTGATAAGCTTCTTCAAATTCACCTTTTGCAACATGAGCGATAAATTCTGGAATTGGTACTCCTACCGGACATCCTTCTTTACAGAATGGTTTTTTACAGTTCAGGCAACGTGTTGCTTCTTCCATTGCCTGTTCTTTGGTATATCCTAAAGCAACTTCTTCAAAGTTCTTGTTTCTTACATTTGGTTCCTGTTCAGGCATTTTAACCTTGTTTGGTGACATATTAGGCATTAGTCGCACCCCCTCATTAAATTACACATACGATTGGCATTTTCTTGAACTTCATGTTCTTCTTCTTTGAACATTCTCTGACGTGCCATCAGTTCATCAAAATCAACCTGCAGTCCATCAAAATCAGGACCATCAACGCAGGCAAATTTGATCTTTCCATCAACTGAAACACGACAGCATCCGCACATTCCAGTACCATCGATCATAATTGGATTTAATGAGACCATCGTTTTAATGTTGTAAGGTTTTGTTACGCCAACAACCGCCTTCATCATTGGCACTGGTCCTATAGCAATAACTTCATCAATTGGTTCATCGCTGTCGATGAGCTGCTGTAATTTGACAGTTCCAAAGCCTTTTTCCCCTAATGAACCATCATCTGTCATGATATAGACATTGCGGCAGAATTCTTTAAATTTATCTGCCCATAAAACATATTGCGCTTCTCTTCCCCCGATGATCACATCAACAGTAACACCCATCTGTGCCAGTTTTCTCAGTTGTGGATATAAAGGTGCACTTCCAACACCACCAGCAATACCAACAACATGATTTGATTGATGCAAATCTGTCGGTACGCCTAAAGGCCCCACGAAGTCTGTGATTTCATCACCTTCGTTCAGTTTCGCTAATTCTTTCGTTGAAAATCCAACAATCTGATAAATGATCGTGATTGTTTCTTTTTCCCTGTCATAATCTGCTATCGTTAATGGAATTCTTTCCCCATCTTCACCAACTCTTAAAATGATGAACTGTCCTGGTTCACATTTTCTTGAAACCATCGGTGCATGAACTTCCATCAGTTCGACAACATCATTAAGTCTTTCTTTTTTGACTATTCTGTACATTCTGGTTTCCCCCGATCCTTATAAACTATTCCTAGTATACATATATTTAAATAAAAAAACAATGCTATAAATCAAATAAATTCGCTTATATCCTTCATATATTTTCAAAAAAAACAGTTTATTATATAATAAAAGATAGGAATATATGGAGGATGCACAATGAATAAAAAACTGTTATTTTTTGATATCGATGGCACTTTACTGAATGAAAAAACACATACCATTTCAGCTAGTACACGTCGTGCCATCCAACAGGCAAAAAACAATGGCCATCTAATTTTCATCAACACTGGCAGAACCAGAGCAACGATTGATCAGTGTATTGAAGCCCTTGAACCGGATGGCTATGTTTGTGGCTGTGGGACCTTCATCAGCTACCGTGATAAACTACTGTATCATGTTCAAGTTGATCAAAACATCTGTGATAAACTGATTTCAACAATCACTCATCATCAGCTGTCTGCAATCCTTGAAGCCAGTGACAGGATCTATTTTCCAAAAGATATCAAAGACGAAGTTGTTGCCTATATCTATCAGCTTTACAGCAACGCTCATTTCCCACTCGGTTTCATTGAAGATGACGATGTCCATCTGGATAAATTCTGTATTCAGTTCTACCATGATGTCTCTACTTTCGCTCAGGAAATTGAAAATGATTTTGAAATCATCAAACGCAGTCCGGTCTTTTGGGAAATTGTTCCCAAAAACCATTCAAAAGCCACCGGCATCCAATATCTCGTAGACTATTTTGGACTATCATTAGATGACTGCTACGTTTTTGGTGATTCATTTAATGATGAACCGATGTTATCCTATGTCAAACATGCAATCGTTATGAAAAACGGGGACAAAGAATTATACAAACTGGCTGAATATGTAACCGATGATATTGATCACGACGGCATTGAAAAAGCTCTACATCATTATGGATTGATATAATAACCATCACTAGCCATCAGTTTTGGTACAACTTTTGGGGCTCAGACCATTCATCTTACGCTTCGACTTGTGGACAAAGTGCCTCGAAATTGTAATCAGTGCTTGGCTGCACTCTCTTTAACTAGAGAGCATTTTCCCCTCAAAAATTGCAATGGGCGGGAAGCCATTTTATGACTTTCCCGCCTTACCTGTTCAATCATGCAAGGTTAATTATCTTGCTTAAAATACTCGATTACCATTAAAATAATTCCTAAAACTATGGTTGCAATAGAAACAGCAAACCATATCCCAAGATTGGATTCCGATATCTGAGTTAAAAGTTTTCCCGGTGGATTTCTCCACTCACTGATAGCATAACTGTTTGCATATATAATAACAGCCAACGCCCAAATACTACCGATTATTGAAATAAATCCCCCCTATAATTGCTCGTTTCAAGTACGCTCCCTCCTCTCCAATTGTCATTCTATACTTATCATTTTACCATAATTCCAAAAGCATAGAAAAAAAGCAGCTTTTTAGCTGATTTTTCATCTTTGAGATAAACGGGACAGTTGGTCATTTGGATGTAAACTTAGATTAGTTCATCGATGGATAGCCCCTCGATTTATCTGTTAACTGATCGCTGCCAGCTCGGTGTTTTTCAAAGAAAAATTTTCAAAAGAGAAAGTGGCGTTTTTTCTACGAACGACGGATTTCCCCGACTCCCTTCCATTCACACAACTGTCTGATGATATCTCTGATTTCTTCTCTTTAGTCTGAAAAAAATATCTTCCATCTATATTTTGGTGAAAATGTCACACGATACTTACAATTCCATTTTATATGTACTAAACTATTTATGACATTATTTTGATTTTTTATTTTAATGCACTCCTATTGTTTCTATTCTTTTTTTGCAAGCTGGCAGGCTTACAAATGGTTTAGCACAATAGGAGTCATTGCTTATGCTTTCTAGAACCACACAACTATCATGTGGTTTTCTTTATGCAAAAAAAGAACAGTTAAACTGTTCTTTTTAATGTGTTTCCTGATAATTTCTAATAAAATTAACATTCTTGACTTCTATATCATTAAGATAATAATTTATATTTGCATTCATCATATCAGAAGTCAGATTTGGATCCGCACTGTACCATGATTTACCCTTAAAATAGTTTACAATTTCTTCTGTTTTAAAAGTACAATGATGACGAGCATATATTTCATTGATTCCTATTCTCAATTCCCATTCACTCTTACTTGTCAGATCACTTTCCGTTAATAATACTGTTGAACTGTTCGGGAACACATAATCACCACTGATTGTATTATTTTCTTCAACAGTAATTTTACATTCTGCAGTTGTTCCATTTTCAGCTTTACATGTTACTGTTGTTTCTCCAACTTTTAAACCTTTCACTGTTCCAAATTGATCAACTTCACAGATTGTATTATCCTTAACTGAATAAGTACAATCCATATCTGGTTCAATATAATCATATTCACCCACTTTAACAGTCAGTTCATCTTCATCTAATGTAATACTGCTTTTCTTTTTTGATGATGTTGTTTTTTTATCTGTTGTTTCCGCTTCTGTCTGATCATCAGTATTATTAAAAAACACAAAATAGCAGGCTGCTCCAGCGACAATACACATTGTTATAACAGAAATAATTATAATCATGATCTTATTGTTATTCTGTTTTGTATTCTGTCGCATCTGTACTCTGCTTCCTGCCGAAGACACTGTCTGTTGATTCGATTCTTCTATTTTTATAATCTTTTGACCACATTCACTACAGAAAATAGCTTCATCACTAACTTCACTATGACAATTTGGACATCTCATTAGTCATCCCCTCCCGAACCTTATTATAATGAATAAATGACAAAAAAACTATCTATTTCTCACAAATTCAAGCATATCCGCAGGATTAGTCGCTGCTTTGACCTTTTCTTTAGCATAAATGATCATTCCGTTTTCATCAATGAGGTATGTTGTTCTGACTACACCCATAACCTTTTTGCCATACATATTTTTTTCATGATAAACATCATACATTTTGATCACATCCAATTCTGGATTGGCCAAAATTGTGATTTTTAGATTCTGTTTTTCCTCAAATCTTTTGTGAGAAGCCACTGTATCTTTGCTGATACCAATAACTTCACAGTTTTCAACATGAAAGTTTTCAATACTTTCACTGAATCCACATGCCTGTTTAGTACAACCTGCAGTATTATCTTTAGGATAAAAATACAACACAACTTTTTTCCCTAAATAATCACTTAATTTTACTTCTTTATTATTTTGATCGCACAGTGTAAAATCTGGCGCTTTTGTTCCTACTTCTAACATGTCTTTTCTCCTTCTCTTTTTTACTATCTTTAATATATCATTTTTACATACAGATTCCAAAGAAACTGCTCAAATATAATCTTCATATTGCTTTTCAATATAAGTTTATGTATAATAATTTCGTTTTATAACACTGGTTCGAGAGCCAAACCCAGTATAAAAAACTAAGGATAAAATGAAAATGGCTCAGCCATTTTTTTATTTTATCTGGCTTCTAACTGTACTTTAGAAGAGGAGGATGTAAAAAATGAAAAATCAAAAGGTACGTTTATTAGCGACAAACGCTATGATTGCAGCTGTTTATGCGGTGCTGACAATTCTTATTTCACCGATTGCCTATGGAGCAATCCAGATGCGTTTGACAGAAATTATCGTTTTACTGGCATGCTACAATAAAAAGTTTATTCCCGGTTTAACGATTGGTTGTTTACTGGCGAATCTTGCTTCACCAATGGGTCTGTATGACATCTGCTTTGGAACAGCAGCAACACTCATTGCGTGTATCGGTATGTATCTATGTAAGAATCTGTTTGCCGGAGCTTTCATTGGTGGTGCTGTCAACGGCTTACTGGTCGGATATGAACTTTACCTGGCATTCAGTCTGCCATTTATGATCAATGCATTTTATGTATTTGTGGGTGAATTTGCTGTTTTACTGATTGGCGCTATTCTTTTCAAACTGCTTGAACGCAACGAAACTTTTATGAAAAAATTTATTTTAGAATAAAAAAGGTGTTGGACTTTTAATCCGACACCTTTTCGATTAAGCTTCTTTTTCTACGTAATCTACGATATCTTTTACTGTTTTTAAATTAGCAGCAACATCATCAGGAATTTCTACTCCAAATTCTTCTTCAGCAGCCATAACTAATTCTACTGCATCTAATGAATCTGCTTCTAAATCTTCTTTGATGTTTGCTTCTAAAGTTACATCTTCTTCGTCACACCCTAATGTATCTACAATTAATTCTTTTACTTTTTCAAATACCATATTATTACCCTCCAATTTTTTTCGTAATCATTATAACAAAACTTTTCATTTTGTAAATGGGATATTTTTGACTTTATTACAAATTGTTTTCTATGACATTGACATTTTTCATGAAAATATATATATTTGTAATGCAAAATAAAAAGAGGGATAAAAATGATATTAAGAAAAACACGAATAAGCGATATTCCTAGAGTCATGGAAATTATCAATCAGGCAAAACAGTATTTTAAAAATAATGATATCGATCAATGGCAGGATGGATATCCTTGTGAACAAAGCATCAAAACAGATATTGATAATGATGAAGCTTTTGTCCTTGAAGATCAGGGCAAGATTTTGGGGACATGTATGGTGACTATTCAGGGTGAACCCACATACAATGTTATTGATGGTGAGTGGCTATATAACGAAGATTATATATGTGTACATAGGATTGCCGTTGATTCTCAGTATAAGGGAACAGGTTTGGGCACAATTATTTTAGATCAGGCTGTTGCTATGTATCCTCAATATCACAGTTTAAGAATGGATACTCATGAACACAATCTCTCTATGCAGCGGCTTCTAACAAAGTATGGTTTTCAATTCTGTGGTATCATTACCCTGCAAAGTGGCGCCTTAAGAAGAGCTTATGAAAAAAAAGTCAATACAACTATGTAAAAGACTGATTTTAGAAAGAAATCAGTCTTTTTTATGCTTTCAGCCTGCCTTCCTTTAACAGTGCCAATAGTTCATCATTTTGCTTCTGTGTTCCCTGATAATTATCGATACCATTTAACTTTGCCAGTTTTGCTCTATTTGCAAAAGAACTGTCTTCATCAATAGAACGTAATGCCTCGGTAAAACTAATTCCCTGATAATCAGGTGCCGCTAGATATTTGATTTGTCTTTCAATAACCTGATCATTCACCCATCCAGCATCATTACCTATTAAATACGGATTTCTAGCACCTGGAACAATTTTTGTGATTCGTCCAATAGTACGATATGGTCTTAATGGTGTTGTTGATTCACTGGTAAAGAAAACATAATGAAATTCTACTTCATCCCCTACTTTATATCGCGTCAAATTTTTATTAGCAAAATTATTAAATCCGCCACCTTCAATAATCACTGGATAATCTTTATAGCAGTAATCCAGATCGACCATTTCATCTATTCCTTTGATCCTTCCCGTAGCACTGTATTGCCACATGCCAAAATCTCCATCATAATTCAATTCATCACTGTATCTTGCAATCCATCTTGTATAACGATCAAAGATTGGACTTATCAGTTTGGTGTTAAACCAGTACAGCGAAGCATAGATCCCAACATAATAATTTTCTGCTTCTAAAATATCACAGAAAGTTTTTGCTATTTGAGCAATGGTTTCATTACTTTGTTTGCCTGTTGTATTGTTATCTTCCAGATCATAATAAATAGGATAAGCCATTTTATAATCTTTCACAAGTCTAAGCACATGCCTAGCTTCTGAGGCTGCTTCTTTTACATTGGTTGCATATGAATAAAGATAAACACCAAAAGGGATATTCAATCGTGTACATTCATCTGCATTTCTTTTAAATAAAGGATCATCCTGTCTAGGATCGTCTCCCCCGTAACCACATCTAATGATTGCAAAATCAATATGTTCTTTCACTTCATCCCAATCAATGATTCCCTGAAATCTAGAGACGTCTATTCCATGTGTAATCACATTTCTCACCTCATTTATTTATATGTAAAATTATGTCAAAATGTTAAAAAATCACTTTAAAATATTTACTTTTTATACAAAACATTAGATAATATGTCAAGGAGGTCGATTATGAAGAAAAGTTTAATTTTCAGCATTTGTCTTACAATGTTATTAACAGTACAAGGTTCTATCAAAGAAACTAAAGCTGTAAATTTTGAAGGACAGGAAGATAAATATATGAGTTTATGTTCCAGTTCAAGATTATCAAACAGTAATTACTCAACTTGTAAACAGTTTAACGAATATTTAAAAAAGAAAAACAAAGAACTGCAAAGTTCGATCAATTCTTCTAAAGAAGAAATTTCTCAAACTCAAAGCACATTAGATGGTGTTGTTTCTGAAATTGCTAATCTAAATAATCAGATTCAAGAAAAACAAAACGAAATTGATTATTTAGAAACTTCTATAAAAAATCTCGAAAACAGCATCAATCGCAAAGAAGAAGAAATAAAAAATCGTATGTATGCCATGCAGTCATACAATAACAGTAACAGCTATATTGAATACATCTTTGGTGCATCAAGTTTCTCTGACTTCTTTGCCAGAATAGACAGTGTCAATGAACTCACTTCATATGATGAAGAGCTCATTGAAGAAATTGCCGATGAAAAAGAACAGGTCGAAGTACAGAAAGGAACTGTTGAAACAGCAAAAGCTAATATTGAATCACAAAAGAAACAACAGGAAACTTTACAGGCCCAATATGAAGACCTGTTATCGCAACAACAAAGTCAGCTGGCTTCAGCTCAGGAAGAACAGAAAGAAATATCAAGCACTCAAAGCTCTCTAGATTCATTCCTGTCATCTATTATTATCAATAACGGTTCTTCAGGTGGCGGATCAATAACTCCACCACAGGATGTTCCAACAACAAATAAGTACGGTGCTACTGTTGTCGCTGCAGCTTACTCTAAACTTGGCTGTCCATATGTATGGGGTGCTGCTGGACCAAACTCATTTGACTGTTCAGGATTAGTTATGTGGTGTTATGCACAGGCTGGTGTTTATTTAGATCACTATTCTGGTTCGCAAAAAGAATCTGGTGCTGTCATCCCAGTCAGTCAGGCACAACCTGGTGATATCTTATGGAAATCCGGACACGTTGGTATTTATATCGGTAATGGTCAATACATACATGCACCTCAAACAGGAGATGTTGTTAAAATCGCATCAAATGTTGGTAGATTTACTTGTGCTGTACGTCCTTATTAATAAATGATAAACTGTATGAAATAGGTTTCTATTTTTTACAGTTTTTTTATATTATGTGATATTTTCGATATATCATAAATTTATTTACTTTTTTAAATAAATGTTGTATAAATATTATGAGGAGGTAGACTATGAAAATTAAAGGTTGTATCTTGAGTTTAATTGCAGGTACTTTGATTACTGGTATGTTGTATAATCCTATACCAGTTAAAGCTATAGATTTTTCTAAAAATGAAGATAAATACATGAAACTGTGTTCTAGTGGAAATCTTACGAACAGCAATAAATCAACTTGTGAAAGTTTCAATGAATATTTAAAAAAGAAAAATAAAGAACTAATGAATCAGCTTTCTCAACAGAAAGAAGATGCTTCTAATACAAAGGCAACTTTAGAATCTGTGCAAAAAGAACTGAATCAGATTACCAGTGATATTGAAGAAAAAGAAAGTGAAATTCAATATGTCCAAACAGCTATTGAAAATACGCAAAAAGAAATTGATAAAAATGATCAGTTGATTAAAGAGCGTATGTACACAATGCAGAGTTATCTCAATGATAATTCTTTCATCGATTACATATTTTCCGCAGAAAACTTTACTGATTTCTTTACTAGAATTGAAGGTTATAATGATCTGACAGACAGCGATCAGCAATTGATTGCCGAAATGCTGGAAAGCAAAAAAGCCATTGAAATACAAAAAGAGGCTTTAGACAGTGCCAAAAAAGTCTTACAACAGCAAAAATCTCAACAGGCTGTCATTCAGGCTGAATATTCAAAATTATTAGAAGAACAGATGAAAAATATTGCGGCAACACAAAATGCTATTTACGACTATGGTGAAGCAACCGAATCATTAAGTGCCGCTATTGACAAATTCAATAAAGAAGCTTATGAAACACCAACAACCGGTTCAAAACCAATAGATCCTTCTACTGGTGGTGGTTCTAGTGGAGGCTCAAATAATTCCGGTGGGACAGGTAACACCGGAGGCGGTTCAACCGGAGGTTCAAGCAACTCTGGTAGTGAATCTTCAGGCGGTTCAAGTAGTTCTGGTGGTTCAGGATCTATTTCTGGAGAACAGTTAGGTTATAATATTTATAAAATAGCATACAGTAAATTAGGATGCCGTTATTATTGGGGAGCTAGTGGTCCAGATTACTTCGACTGTTCGGGATTAGTTTATTACTGTCTTAAACAGGCAGGTGTCAGCGTATCACGAGATACAGCTGCTGGATATTCAAGAAGATGGACAGCAGTCAGCTGGTCTAATTCAAGAACTGGCGATCTGGTTTGTTTTGGAAGTCCTGCCTATCATATCGGTATTGTTATCCTAAATGCTGATGGAACTCGTTCAGTTATTCATGCTGGTGGCGGAAATTCAAATACCTTTGGTGATGATCCAAATGCCAAGGTTAAGATTTCATCATTAGAACCTGGTTCTTATTATTATAAAAACATGTCAACTATTAGACGTGTAAAATAAATAATGACCTTTCAATAAACAGTATAAATTCAAAAAACTGTTTTACTGAAAGGTTTTTATTTTTGCCAAAATATTCTGAAATAAAAAATATGAAAACTAAGTCTATACTAAAATATAATTGAAAAATAAAAAGCTGTCGAACGTATTTTCCATGACTCTAGCTATTGATAGTTAACATGATTCAGGTGTACTGATTATTGAATCTCATATGATTATCAATTATAATAAAAATAACAATATCTTACATGTTGATATTATCATAAAGGGGAGAGAATAATAAAATGATAAAAAAAATAATTGCATTGTTTCTTGTGTTATTTTTAACAGGATGTTCACAAAAACAATTGCCTGTATATGAAAGTTATGATGATCTTTCTTCCAGATTAAAAGGAGTTGACTCCTGGTTATATGTCTCAGAAGATGAAATGATGTTTTCTGAAATATTAGACGATGAAAACACTTATAATTATTATGCTTTTTCATTATGGAAAGATGAAAAAAATCTAAAAAATATTTATGATATTGTGACGAAAACAGATTATAGTACGATTAGTATTGTTTATTTTCTTAATCCTGTTTCCGATGATGATTTCAGTCTATTTGAAAATTACATTGACAAAAACATAAAAAATTCTAACTCGTCTCCAGAAAAAGAAGTCTACAATAATGGTTTAAGCTATATTATCACTTCTGATGAAGATAAAAATGAAACTTATTTTTTTCTTACAAAACAGTATTATATATACTTAGAAATAAAAGATGAAGAGAAATTCATACTTGATGATCTAGATTTACCATACTGATAAAAAAGAACCGCTGATTTAATAATCGCGGTTCTTTTTTCTGTTATTTTCAGTTTGTTTTTTAATTCCCTAAAAATTCATCAATACCATCGGCAATTCCGGTTGCTAACTTTTCCTGATACGCATCATCATTCAACAGTCTGTCTTCATTAGGATTCGATAAAAATCCCATTTCAATGATCGTGACAGGAACAGTTGCCCAGTTTAATCCAGTCATCGTATCAGTAATTGTCACACCTCTGCTTTTAGAACCGGCACTGGCACAAGTATGATTAAGGATAGATTTTGCTAATTTCTGTGAAGATGCTGCAATCGAACTGCAGTAGCGATTGCTTGTTGATGGTGCCATGGTCATTGTTCCAGTTGGTGATGAAGACTCACTTGAATCACAGTGCAATCTAACAAAGGCTGCAGCATTTGCATTATTAGCAATCATCGCTCTTTGTGCATTGGAAATATCAACATCCTGACTAACCCTACACATGATTACAGTATAACCACGTTTAGTTAATATCTTTTGCAATTTTATTGCGATATCAAGATTGATCTGTGATTCTTTAGCCCCCGTAACACACCCAGTTGCTCCGGTCGTTACTTTTGCTTTCATTGTCGAAGATCCTGGACCATTTGGTTCTTTGGCACTGTTTCCTCTTGCCTGATGTCCTGCATCAATACAGATTGTTTTTCCTTTACCTGAATAAACTACCCCACTTACATTTGCATCAACACCACCATAACTGTTTTTAACATGAACAGTAATTTTTTTTGTCACTTCATTTCCTGATTCATCTTTTGCTGTTGCTGTCATTTCGTAATCACCTGCTTTTTTTGTATCTACCTGAGATGTATCAAAAGTAACTGTCACATTTGATAGATCCGTCGCCTGGATAACACTACCGTAATCATAATTTTCCGTATTGACGGAAATAGTCACTTCTCCAGTGTCATTAAAGACAGGTTTTACTGTATCTTTAACAATTATCATTTTATTCAGTACTTTATTGTTGTACTTCAGTTCGACTTTGTATTTTCCAATCGCAGGATAATCTTTCCCTTCTTCATTCTTTATATTATCTTTAATAGTCGTCTGTGCCTTTATTTCTTCTATCTCAGCTTTTGAAAAACCATCGATAGCAATAAGATCTTCAAAAGTCAGCGAAACAGTTTCTCCATATTCCACAACAATATCCTTGTCATTTTTAAGTGCAAATGCTGTTTCATCATTTCTGGTCAAAAAATATAACACACCTAGAATCAAAACTATGCTCAACAAAAGAATAGACACTTTCTGCAGCAATGTCATTTTTTTTAGTAACTTCATAAATTCCCCTCTTTCATCACTTATTATACAGAAGTGTATAATAAAAAAAAAGAGGAATTCATTCCTCATTAAAGCAGCTGTAAATGAAAATGATAATCTTTCACTTTCAAAACATCCTGAAACTCAGGAGATAGCCATTTTTGAATATCATCACCTAATAAAACCAAAGGCATTCGATGATGAATCTTCTTGACATATGTATTGGCTTTGGTTGTAACAATACAGAATCGTCCTTTTTGGTAGATACCAGCCAGATAAAAAGGTTTATCTAATTCATAACATACCTGCTGATCATGCTTCGTCCATTCATAAAATCCTGATACAGGTACCAAGCATCTTTGCGTATAAACACTCTGGAAAAATACTTTTTCTAAAATGGTTTCACTTCGTGCATTGTAAATCATTTTATCATTCAACAAATATCCCCAATTCATCATTTTAGATGTATACTGCTTATTAATATAGACAACCACTGGAGCAAGATCACCAGGATGAACGATTCCTGAATAATTACGAACGATTTTCTGTAAGGCAATATGCTTGATGATATCAATATAATAAAGTCTACACATATAATTCAACCAACATGACAATATATCCTGATATGATAGCAATAACGTAACTTGTCGCCAACAGTCGCAAAGCACGTTTTTTGTCTTCCATATAAGTAAGCAACGCAAAAGTTCCCACACCAGCTGATGTTGTCAGACCTGCCAATAATGCGCCAAAAGTCAATCCTCCACTGACAAACAGCTGTGTTAAGATTACTGATCCCGCACAGTTAGGAATAAAACCAACTAAGCCAGCGACAAAAGGCTGTAAAAAGATATTTGTATCCAGAATTCTAATAAATGTTTCTTCTCCGATCCAACCGATAAGTAAGGTTAAAATAATATTTGTCAGTAAGATAAAAGCAAAAATTTTTAAAGCATGTCTGACTGCGGGTATAAGAATACCATCCTGGCAGCCACAGTCACAAGGTGCAATCTGAATATATTCATAGTCTTTTTTATTTCTATGGAGATGATCATATAGCCATCCCGAAACCGTTGCAATCACAATTTTTAAAACAATCAGCAAAATAAACATTTCCCATAATTCCGGATGAATAACCAAAACCGATAATGCTTCATCACTGGTCGCAATAAATACTGATAAAAGTGTTCCTGAAGTAATGACATTCATGACTAGTAATTTCGCTGCCATGACAGAAAAGCCACATTGCGGTATACAGCCAACAATGGCGCCTATTGCTGGTCCCAGACGTCCGTATTCCATGACTTTATTGATGATATTTTTATTTGAAAGATATTCTATCAGTAAACATGCCAAAAATAATAAAGGCAGTGTCATGACTGATTCTTCAATTGGTTCTAATAATATTTCCATAAATTTAATCCTTTCAAGCTCACATTATATCACAATTTTAAATTCGTTATAAATTTTATGCACAAAAAAACAGAGAATTATTCTCTGTTTATAGACCTTTGACATGAATACGTGTAATTGCACGTCTTAAGGCAATTTCAGCGCGTAGTATGTCAGTATCAGGATTTTTATTTTTTAATCTGTCCTCAGCTCTCTGTTTTGCCTGTTCTGCACGTTTTAAATCAATTTCTTCTTGAGACTCAATGGCATTTGCGATTAGTGTCGTTTCATTTTCATTCACATGAACGAATCCTCCAGCGACTGCAAAATAGGTCTTTTTGCCATCAATAATATAATTCATCTGAGAAATTTCAACAGCGCTTGCTAAAGGGATATGATGAGCCAGGATTCCAATCTGTCCGGCAGTCGTTCTAAGATTAATCTGATCAATTTCCACTTCCTGGTAAACACCATGAGGTGTAATAATTTTTAATTTAAATTTAAGCATTTTCTAAAGTTTTTGCCTTCTCTACAGCTTCCTGAATTGTACCTACATTGTGGAATGCCTGTTCAGGTAAATGATCCCATTTTCCTTCAAGAATTTCTTTGAAACCTTGAATCGTATCTTCGACACGTACATATTTTCCATCCATACCAGTGAACTGACTGGCAACGGTGAAAGGCTGTGATAAGAAATTACGTACACGACGAGCACGAGCAACTGTTAATTTATCTTCTTCACCTAATTCATCCATACCAAGGATAGCAATGATATCCTGTAATTCCTGGAAACGCTGTAAGATCTGCTGAACACCATGAGCTACTTCATAATGTTCTCTTCCTACAACCAATGGATCCAAGGCACGAGATGATGAATTCAATGGATCAACAGCTGGATAAATTCCTAAAGCAGCAATTGCACGGTCTAAGACGATTTTAGCATCCAGATGCGCAAATGTTGTCGCTGGTGCAGGGTCAGTCAAGTCATCGGCTGGTACATAGACTGCCTGTACAGATGTAATTGATCCTTTTTTAGTAGAAGTAATACGTTCCTGCAACGCTCCCATTTCTGTTGCCAAAGTTGGCTGATATCCTGCTTGTGAAGGCACACGTCCCAGCAGGGCAGATACTTCTGATCCCGCCTGAGTAAAACGGAAAATATTATCGATAAACAACAGGACATCCTGTCCTTGTTCATCACGGAACTGTTCCGCCATGGTCAGACCAGTTAAACCAACACGTAAACGTGCTCCTGGTGGTTCATTCATTTGTCCAAAAACAAGGGCCGTTTTAGATAAAACTCCACTGTCTTTCATTTCATAATATAAGTCGTTCCCTTCACGGCTACGTTCACCAACACCAGCAAATACTGATAAACCACCATGTTCAGTTGCGATATTATTAATAAATTCCTGAATCAAAACTGTTTTTCCTACACCGGCACCACCGAATAAACCGATTTTCCCACCTTTAATAAATGGACAAATCAAGTCAACAACTTTGATTCCTGTTTCGAATATTTCTGTTTGTGTTAATTGTTCTGCATAAGTTGGTGCTGGTCGATGAATAGGTTTTCTTGTAACATCATCACCGATTGGTTCTTTTCCATCAATTGGTTCACCTAGAACGTTGAACATACGTCCTAATGTCACTTCACCAACGGGAACAGTGATAGGATGTCCTGTATCAACAGCTTCCATTCCTCTGACTACACCATCTGTTGGTCCCATTGCGATACATCTGACTGCATCATCACCAATATGCTGAGCAACTTCTACGACCAATGTCACTCCACCATTATCAATAGAAATTGCTGTATTCAATTTTGGTAATTTATCTTCACCATCAAAAGCAATATCGATGACTGGTCCACGGGCACTGATTATTTTTCCAATATTAGCCATGTCGCCCCTCCTTTTATTGTGCATTAGCTCCGGCAACAATTTCACTAACTTCGTTAGTAATTGCTGTTTGACGAGCCTGATTGTATTTAAGTAATAATTGTTCTGTTAATTCTTCCGCATTGTCTGTCGCATTTTCCATTGATGTTCTTCTTGAAGCATTTTCACTGGTTACACTTTCAACCAGATAACCATAGATGACAGCTTGAAGATACATCGGAATCAAACTATCCAGTACTTCTTGAGAAGATGGTTCAAAAACAGTACATTTATGTGTGATTTCAATATTTTCAAATTCATTTGTATCAATTGGTAATAAAGTCACGATTCTAGGTGTAAAAGTCAGATTGTTAACAAATTCAGTATAAACAATTCTGATTGATCCAATTTCTTTATTACGATACATAGCGGTTACTTCATTAACAAGTTTTACAACATCATCAAATGACAGTGTTGTATTAAGAAAACTGTATTTCGCATCCACCTGACCTTTATGGTTTTTCTGAAAATGATATGCTCCTTTATTTCCAATAGCATAGATATAGTCATCATCTTTGACAACATCTTTGACTGCCTTAAAAATATTAGCATTATATCCTCCACATAAACCTAAACTTGAAGAAATAACAATATATACATTTCGATCAACCTTATTCTCTACAAGATAAGCACTATCTTTTATGCTTTTATTGGAAGCCAGTATTTCTGCACAAGTCTCTCTGACTCCCTGATAATAAGGTTTTAATTCATCTAACTGATTTCTTGTTTTACGAAGTTTAGATGTCGCAACTAATTCCATTGCTTTGGTAATTTTTTTAGTTGATTCGACTGATTTGATACGACGCTTGATTTCCTGCATTGATCCCGACATTGATTATTCTCCGTCTTGTAATTTTAAAAACTGATCAACGTAAGCGCCAATAGCCTCTTTCATCTTTGCATCTAATTCTTCAGAAATCACTTTTTTCGTTTCTATTTCAGTAATAAAATCCGGATGATTGATTCTTACATTTTCCATTAATCCATCCATAAATTCAGACACTTTTTCAACTTCAAGCTGTTTTGTAAAGCCATATTTCAAAGCAAACAAAGTAATAACCTGTGTTGCTACTGAACGAGGTGAATACTGTGCCTGTTTCAGTACTTCACGCACTTTTGCCCCATGATCCAATGTTGCTTTCGTTGCAGCATCAAGATCTGAACCAAACTGGGCAAATGCCTGCATTTCAGCGTATTGCGCCAGTTCCAGTTTTAACGAACCAGAAACCTGCTTCATAGCTTTGATCTGTGCAGATGATCCAACACGGGATACCGAAAGTCCTGTATCAACTGCAGGTCTAAATCCTGAGTTAAATAATTCCTGCTGCAGGAAAATCTGTCCATCAGTAATTGAAATAACGTTTGTTGGAATATATGCAGAGATATCACCAGCTTGAGTTTCAATAATTGGTAAAGCGGTGATCGATCCCCCACCATTTTCTTCGTTTAAACGACAAGCACGTTCCAGCAGTCTTGAATGTAAATAGAAGACATCCCCTGGATAAGCTTCACGTCCTGGTGGTCTTTTTAACAGCAATGACATTGTACGGTATGCGACTGCATGTTTCGACAGATCATCATAAACAATCAAAACATCTTTCCCCTGTTCCAGCCAATATTCAGCAATTGCGCATCCAGCATAAGGAGCAATATACTGAATAGGTGCCAGTTCTGATGCTCCAGCGGCAACAACACATGTATATTCCATTGCTCCACCTTGTCTTAATCTTTCAACAACTTGAGCAACAGTTGAATTTTTCTGTCCAATAGCTACATATACGCAGTACATGTTTTGACCTTTTTGATTTAAGATCGTATCAATAGCGATTGCAGTTTTCCCAGTTTGACGATCGCCGATGATCAGCTCACGTTGCCCTCTTCCGATTGGAATAATGGCATCGATTGATGTAATTCCCGTTTGTACTGGCTGATCAACAGATTTTCTGGTCATTACACCACTGGCCACACGTTCAACTGGTTTGGTTTTTCCAGTATTAATTTCACCTTGACCATCAATGGCCTGTCCTAATGGATTAACAACTCTGCCCAGCATTTCGTCTCCAACAGGAACTTCAATGATTCTGCCTGTACGTTTTACTTCGTCTCCTTCTTTAATCGTACTTTCAGAACCTAGTAGTACGGCTCCTACACTATCTTCATCCAGGTTCATGACCATTCCATAAACATCATTAGGGAACAGAATCAGTTCACCTAACATGGCATTATCCAAACCATGGATCAAACTAACACCGTCTCCAACAGTCATGACTGTTCCGACGTCTTTTTGTTCAATGACATCATCATAATGCTTGATCTGTTCTTTGATCAATGCACTGATTTCATTTGGTCTAAGCCCCACTATTTCCACCTACTTTCTTAAAAGTTCTTTTTTAAGCATTTCTACTTTATTTTTTATCGTTCCATCATAAACACGGTTTTTGATTTGAACTTTGATTCCACCAACTAATGATGAATCGATTCTGACTTTTAAAGTCACTTTTTTATTTTCTTTTTGACTGATTGCTTTTTCAATATCTTTGATTTGTTTATCAGATATTTCGTAAGGCGTATAGATAACTCCTTCTTCAATACCTAAGTGTTCGTTTGATAAACGAATATAACATTTGACAATATCATCGATATATCGAATTCTTCTTGACTGCACCAATAGTTTTAAGAAATTTAAAACATATTTGTCTACGTTTTGTCCAAATGATTTCTCCAGCAGTTGATACTTGACATCATTTTCAATCAAAACATGACTAAAGAACTGAACGATTTTACGATCGCTATGCAAAACCTCGTCAACAAGTTTCATATCCTGAAGATACTTGTCAACTTTATTTTCTTCAATTGCTAAACCAAACAGAGATTCAGCATATCTTTCTCCAACAGCGCTCATTAGTTCACCACATCATCAATAAAATCATTAACCAGATCCTGATTGATCTTTTCGTTCATTTCTTTATTCATGACTTTTGTAGCAACATCAATAGCAACATCAACGATTTCTTTACGCATATCGTCTCTTGCCTGCTGTTTTTCTGTTTCAATTTCTTTTCGTGCCTGTTCAATTTTCTGTTTTGCTTCTTTATTTGCATCATCCATAATCTGCTGTTTAAATTTTTGACCATCTTCTTTTGCCTGATCGATGATCTTGCGGTATTCAGCAGCAGCTTCACGTGCTTTCTGGTTTGCAACTTCCAGATTTTCTGATGCTTTTTCATTCATTTCATTTGCATCCTGAATTGTTGATTCTATATAATCAGCTCTTTTTGCGAAATACTGCAGAACATATTTCCACAAGTATTTCTTAAAAATAATGAATAAAACACCTGTCGATAATAATTGAACAATCAGCGTAGTAAGATTAGGGAATAATTTTCCTGCTATATCTGGCATTTTTATTCCTCCTTTGTCAGATTTTCAATTATTAATAAACGAATAATAAGATTAATGAAACTAATAAACCATAAATAGCTACAGTTTCTGTTAATGCGATTCCTAAGATCATTAAAGTACGGATCTTATCTTCGGCTTCAGGGTTTCTACCAACAGCTTCTACTGCTTTACTGGCAGCAATACCTTCACCAATCCCTGTTCCTAAACCTGCACATACTGCAAGACCTGCAGCGATAGCAATTAATCCTTTTTCCATAATCTAAATATCCTCCTATTTCATTTTTATCTATTTCTAACAGTATATTTTCTGTATAGAACAATTTAGTCTGGGTTTTCCATCATAATAAAAATAGATGACAATGTAACGAAAACCAAAGTTTGAATACATCCTGCAAAAATATCAAAATATGCATGCAGAATAGGGGCAACAATAGGCCCTAAAAAGTTAAAATCAATAATAAACGATGACAGCCATCCTGTTAGTGAATATACAAGATACATCAGGATAGATCCACTTAAAATATTTCCAAACAAACGCATAGAGAGAGAAATAAGTGGTGAGATCATTCCTAACAGTTCTGTTGGTGGCATGATCTTGCCCCAAATAAAACTTCCCAATCCTTGTTTTTTTATCGCGTTATATTGGATCAGTACGAATGTTATAATTGTTAAGGCCAGCGTTATTGAAAAATTAGATGTTGGTGCTTCAAAACCAATCAATCCACTTAAATTTGCACAAATCAGCCACACAAATAACATTGCAAAGTATGGATAATAATTCTTTTCAAACTTTTTTGGCATGATACTTTTCATATGATTATAGATTGCTGTAATCCCTACTTCAACAACCAGAACGATTCCTTTTGGTCTGGCAGTTGGATCAGCAGCTTTGATCTTTTTACCGGCATAGATAAAAAAGATTGCCAATACCGTTGAAATAATCAAAGAAAAGATAAGTTCATTTTGAATTTCACCCATATCGATCACCTCCTCTTAGAAAAATAATTGGCAGAAAAAATACTTAACTGTGTCATCATATATCCAAAGAATACCCCAATCAGACTAAACATATTTGGAAAGAAGATTGCCAGTAAAAAACCAATCGCATAAACAATCAGTTTGACAATATTCATAATGATGACCAGGCTTACTGATTTTTTTAAATTGAGTATCATGTCAGACGTGAATATAATAACATAAAAAACAATGATATTAAATACGTATCCTAACAAAAAACCCAATGGATAGCTAATTTCCTGGGTATTGATTCCAATAATAGAAAATATGGCAAATCCAATAAAAAAAAGAATAATCGATTGTGTTAAAACTGTTTTTTCATTCATTTTTTTCCAACCCTTAATAATATTAATATTGTCTGTATAAATGCCAATATCAATAGCAGAAGAGTGAATAAAGGTTTACTGGAAAGAAGATCATCCAGAAATAAACCAATCAAAACTGCGCCAATAAAAGTTCCAGCAACCTCTCCTGCTAAAGTCAATCCAAATAATAGATCTTTGAACAGTTTCTGTTTATGATTCATCCGTTCCAAACAGCCTGTCACCAGCATCTCCTAAGCCTGGTACGATATATCCTTTTTCATTTAAATGATCATCTAAATGAGCAATATAAATATCAATATCTGGATGTTTTTCTTCAATGAGCTTTACCCCTTCTGGTGCCGCAACCAGACAGGCAAGTACAATATCTTTTGCTCCCTTGGCTTTTATATTATCAAGGGCATCAACGCTGCTGCCTCCTGTCGCCAGCATAGGATCAATAATAATAACTTTCGCTTTATCCAGATTTTTTGGCAGCTTTGCATAATATTCATGAGGTATCAGCGTTTCTTCATCTCTAGCCATTCCTAAAAAGCCAACTTTTACTTCTTTGATCATATTTCTGAAACCATCAAGCAAGCCCAGACCTGCCCGCAAAATCGGAACAAGAATAATATCCTGAGCCAACTGTTTCCCTGTCGTTGCACAAATGGGAGTGACCACTTCCTTATCTTTAAGCGGCAGATTTTTTGTCACTTCATAAACCATCAGTTGAGCAATATCATCAAGGTTTTGTTTAAATAGGTAAGAAGGCGTGTTTTTATCCCTCATAATTGAAAGCTTATGTTCAATCAAGGCATGATTCATTATTATTGTTGCCATAAGTCCTCCTAAATATATTTGATATCCTGGTACATTTTGACTTTTTCAGTCAGCTTTGCTACACGTTGCAGACATGCCTGTTTAACTTCTTCAGTTTCTTCATTTTTCAAACGGTAAACGATGATTTTAGCCACTTCTTCAAAATCTTCTTCTTTAAAGCCTTTGGTTGTCATGGCTGGTGTACCAACACGGATTCCTGATGCTTTAAAAGGTTTTTCAGTATCAAAAGGAATCGCGTTTTTATTAGCAGTGATGTTAATTTCATCTAACAGACGTTGTGCCTTTTTACCAGAAATACCACAGCTGGCTTTGACATCAACCAATAATAAATGGTTGTCTGTTCCACCTGCGACCAGTCGGAATCCTGCTTCTTTAAATGTTTTCTCCATTGCCTTGGCATTCTTTATGATCTGTTTAGCATATTCTTTAAATTCAGGCTGTTGTACTTCGTAGAAACATTGTGCTTTTGCAGCAATGATATGCATTAATGGTCCACCCTGCATCCCTGGGAAAACAGCACGATCAATATCAGCAGCCAGTTCTTTTTTACACATGATCACCCCACCACGAGGTCCTCTTAGTGTCTTATGCGTTGTTGTTGTTACAACATCAGCATATGGAAATGGTGAAGGGTGAACTCCAGCTGCCACAAGCCCAGCAATATGCGCCATATCGACCATAAACAAAGCCCCATTATCATGAGCAACCTTTGCCATGAATTCAAAGTCAATGATACGGCTGTAGGCACTCGCTCCCGCAACGACCAGTTTTGGCTTGATTTCTTCAACCTGTTTTTTGAATGCTTCATAATCAATGGTTTCTGTTTCTTTTGAAACTCCATAACTATGGAATTCATAATTGATTCCTGAATAGTTAAGAGGATGTCCATGCGTCAGATGTCCTCCATCAGCCAGCGACATACCTAGTACTTTATCGCCGTGTTTTAACAGTGCCAAATAAACAGCTGTATTGGCCTGTGCTCCACTGTGAGGCTGAACATTGGCATGCTCAGCACCAAAGATTTCACAGATTCTTTTTCTGGCCAGATCTTCAACTTCATCAACAAATTCACAACCACCATAATATCTCTTTGCTGGATAACCTTCAGCATATTTATTGGTCAGAACTGATCCTGCCAGTTCCAGTACTTCTTTAGAGACAAAGTTTTCGGAAGCAATCAATTCTATATTATTTCTTTGACGATTTAATTCGCGTTGTACACTTTCATATAACTGTTTATCTTTCATATGCCTACTCCTTTTCTAAAGCCATCATTTTTTGAATTCTGGCATCATGTCTGCCTCCTTCATAATCACTAGACATCCAGGCATGCAATATTTCTAATGCCAGTCCTTCACCAATGACACGCTGGCCCATTGCCAGCATATTCGAATCGTTATGCTGACGTGTAGCTTTGGCACTGAATACATCATGACATAAAGCACATCTGATTCCTTTGACTTTATTGGCAGTAATGCTGACACCAATTCCTGTTCCACAGACAACGACACCTCTGTCACATTGTCCTGATGCCACTGCCTTTGCGGCCTGAGCTGCGAAATCAGGATAATCACAGCTGTCTTCTGTATATGTACCAAAATCTTCAACTTCATGACCATTTTTTTCCAGATCAGCTTTTAAAACATTTTTTAATCTTAGTCCTCCATGGTCACACGCCATTGCTATTTTCATAATAGTACCTCCTCTATTTCTTCTTTGGTAATTAAACCTTGACGTAATATTTCAACATGATCATCAATTTTCACAACGGTGCTGGCAACCTGAGCTACACATTCTCCTTTAACAATTAAAGGAATCTTACCATTAAATTGCTCATACACGGCTTCAGTATCCAACAAAGCAGGTGTTCCAGAAATATTGGCACTAGTCACCAGCATTGGTCCAGTCATTTTTAATAACTGTAAAACAAAAGGATCATCAGGAATCCTAATACCGATCGTTTCCAATCCCGCTGTATACCGATCATCAACTACTTCTTTCTTTTTTAAAATCAGTGTAATCATTCCTGGCATAAAGGCCTCTATGACTTTTCTCGCCTCATCACTAACATAAGCATATCTTTCAATATCATTTTTATCAGCAACCATCAAAGTTACCGCTTTGGAATGATCTCTTTTTTTTAGCTCGTAAATCTTATCAAGATAAGCAAGATCACCATATTTAACCCCTAAACCAAAAACAGTTTCGGTAGGAAAAGCCACAACCTCACCATGCTGTAATGTTTTTACAACACTTTCAATGTCTTTCTTTTCCACTAAAACTGTGTTCATGATATCACCTCATTTTGTGATATTATACTATTTTTCATTTTTATTGTCTACTTTTTCCATAACACCTATCTTTTAAAAACAGGAAAATAAGCAAATTCTTCTATTTTTCTATATTAGATTCTTTTATGATGTAAATTGGTCTGCTTTTTGTTTCCAGATAAACCTTTGATAAATACTGTCCAAGTATTCCAACACAGAATATCTGTATCCCACCAATTAAGGTAATAATACAAACCAGTGATGGCCACCCAGAAACAGGATCTCCAAACAATAATGTTCTAACAATAATAAAGATAATAAAGAAAAACGCAACAAACAGCATCAGCATTCCTATAACTGAGGCAATCGCTAGAGGTGCTGTTGAAAAAGCAACAATACCATCAAGCGCATAAATAAACAGTTTCCAGAATGACCACTTTGTTTCTCCAGCAATTCTTTCTACATTTTCAAATTCGATCCATTTTGTTTTATAGCCAAGCCAGCCAAATAATCCTTTCGAAAAACGATTATATTCCTTCATTTCCAGCAATGAATCAACGAACTGTCTGGTCATCAAACGATAATCCCTGGCTCCATCCATAAGTTCAGTATCAGAGATCTTATTCATCATTTTATAGAACATCCTCGCAAAAAAACTTCTAATTGGTGGCTCGCCCTGTCTTGTCACTCTTCTGGTTGCTGCACTGTCATAACCTTCTTCTTCAATCGCTTTGACCATTTCTGGTAATAACTTTGGTGGATCCTGCAGGTCTGCATCCATCAAACAAACATAATCTCCCGTACTGTTTTCAAATCCAGCAAACATGGCCGCTTCTTTGCCAAAGTTTCTTGAAAATGATACATATCTGACTCTTTGATCTTTTTCTGACAGTTCTTTAATAACCTGCAATGTCTGATCTTTTGATCCATCATTAACAAATAACAATTCAAAATCATAATTGTTCATTAATGTCATGACTCTTGACATCTCTTCATAATAATAATGTAAAGCTTCTTCTTCATTGTAACAAGGAACAATAACTGTTATTTTCTTCATAATCATTCTCCTTTAAATACAACCAATTTACTTAAAATATAATTTGCCACTATAACAAATACATTTGTAATCACCTTAGCAATAAAATCAGGCAATATATGTAATCCGACAAAGATCCACATAAACACCATATCCATAATTCCTGTTGCCAGCCTAGCCCCAAAAAATGATATCATTTCTTTTATGATTTCATTGCTTTTACTTTCAAAAACATATTTTCTATTTGTTACATAAGCAAATAAAACTGACAAAAACCAGGCAACAATATTACTGATCATATAATGAATCTGTAACATGTCAGCCATCATATAATACACAACAATATTAACAACTGTTGTCAATACTCCAAAAATAAGATACATAATGACCTCTTTATATTTTAATAATAACTCTTTCATATAGACTCCTTATATTAGTAAACTAATAATGGTACAAATAATAATTAATCCTATGATATATTGAATCGTATTTCTTTTACTGAAATGCCTGATGATTTCTAGTATTGATGAATTTCTTTTTAGCGTTAATATTCCTTCTGCTACATCATCACTCATATCCATAAGCCCTTTAGCACAATACGGTATAAGTAATACAAAATATGTAATCGTATACTGGCCTTTAGCTTCCCAAAACAAATGGAAGATAAAACCACCTATAAAAATCATTGGTAACAGTAATCTATGTAATGGCATATGTCTGCCTGTAAAATAAATATAAGCTAATGTTCCAAGTAAAATAATAGCCTGTAAAATATTGACCAAAGCATAATAAATATCATTGTGAAAATAGAAATCTGAATGTCTCGTTAACCATGTCCCCTGAAAATCAGGATTACACCATTGTGATACGGTTTTACGATAAATGAAACTTTTAAAAACATCAGGATTTTCAATATAATACGTTATCGTATTTTGTAAATCAATTTTAACCTGTTCACTGGCTTTTTCAGTGTCACTGCCATTATTCGTATAAACATTCCAGTTATAACCATTAAACCAGCCAGGAGCATCAGGAGAATCTTGAAGCCCCATTTCAATATAAGCAGTCATTGGTATACCTTTACCTAATTCAATTCCGGTTTTCTTCTCTATCATATATGCTGGTATCATACTTGATGCAAAATAAGCAGGTATTAATAATATCAGTAATATAATTGTTTTGAAATTTTTATTTAAAATAATATCAAAAATAACAAAAAAAACCATTGCCACAAATGTAATAGAGTAATTAGACTTAAACATCATCGATAAGGTAATTCCTACAAAGGATAAAACAATATCTTTGATCTTACGATCTTCAAAGTATCTGTATCCACATAATACAGCATATAATGAAAAACCTAAACCAAATAAATTTCCATAAACAAAAACAATATACCATGTCAAAGGAACAAACAGCATTAATAATATCAATGTCCATTTCTTTAATTCATCATTACTAAAACTGATTTCAGAAATTTCACAAATACTATAATAACTTAAAAGCAATGCAAAGACATTTAATAACTGAAATATCTGATAATTATTATCACCAAAGATAAATGATAGGTAATACAAAATCATAACAATCCCCGCCTGATTTGTACACTTGCCTACATATCCAGTTGGTAAAAAATAACTATAATCTCCATTTTTTAAGCCACTGGCTGCATTTAATATTTCTTGTTGATCAGCAACTGGAAAAATATTATGAAAAAAAATCACATAAATTGATACGATCAAAACAATAAGTGAAACAACCAAAAACATTTTTTTATATGACATGGACTTCTGTACCTGATAGTATCTTCTAATGAAAAATAAAATCACAAGTACAATTATAAAATAGAAAATTAGCTTAAAAGGATTATCACTGATAATTGTTGTTTTTTCATCGACACTGGTATATGCGTTATAAAAAGTACAAAGATATGTTAATACAGCAACAATTGAAGCAAATATAATCAAAACAAAACTTCGTGCAAGTTTTTTTAATCCACTTTCATACATAACTAAACTCCTAAATAATAGTATTTGTAAAATAAGGAACAAAGTATTTTATTATACTATAAATAAATAATAAAATATAAATAACAGTTATTAATTGTGATATGGATAATTTATTTATTATTGTATATTTTTGTAACTTTATTTCTAAATAATTATATCCCATACTAACTATCAGCATTAATGGTATTAGCATTGACATAATATATCTTCCTTGAGCCTGATAATCTATTGTATACGAATAATGCGCTGATAATAACACTGGTATAAGCATACACAATAATAAGCAAATCAGAAAATAATTATTTATCTTAAATAATTCCGTTTTTCTTTTGTATATTCCAAAAACAAAACCAATAAATAGTATTATCACATAAACTATCAATAATGGATAAGATATCAAATGTTCCATATAACCAGTAGCACAGATGAAACTCTGTAATGTAGATAAAAGCCATGCAGGTTGTAACAATGGATGACGATAACCTAAAACCTGATATGTTTGTCTTTTTGACATTTGATATCCTTCCATGGCATACTTTTCACCACATTCGTACATAGAGTTCATTCCTAAGAAATCTCCATTATGAATAAGAAAATTTCTTATGAAAAACCATCCAGCAACAACAAAAGCCGAAATAAAAATAACAATTCCTTTAATTAAAAATTCTTTAATTGTAAATTTTGCTTTATAACAGCTTATACAGTAAATAAAAATACTGCATAAAATGAAACCATAGGCATTATAATAAGTCAACGCACACAGTCCGATAGCAATCCCCAAGAATATACATGTTTTGTAACTCCAGTTTGATTTAATCCCTTTAATCCACATTAACAAAATTAAAGCTGTTGTTAAAACAGAAAAAGCATCATTATTAATATAAGATGACAAAAAAATAAATTGTGGTAATAAAGCAACTAATAATGAAAACAAATTAATTATTTTTTTTGAAGAAAAAAATTCTTCACCAATTGAATAACATACTAAATAAGTTAAAACGCCAGACAAAATGCTTGTCATTCTCGCTGCAATCAAAAGAGCAGAAGAATTCATTGTAAAAAAACTGGTTATTTTCATAAAAACAACACTAATCAATGAAGGCAAATATGGAGTATAACCATAGGAAAAACCCCAAATTTGATTAATAATTTCTTTTTCATCACCCTTTGGCAAAACCCCGTGCGTAAATATATATTTAGGGATATCATATCTCATACTTTCATCTGGAAAAAAATAAATACTTAATTTCATTGACATTATTATTAAAAGTATAAAAATAACAAATGCGAAAATATATTTTATTTTTATTTTTAAAATCTTATCAATCATATCTTTTCCTCCACAATTATTTTATCCCACTATTGCATTACGAAAAAATAAGGTTACCATCTAAAGCAACCTTATTTATACCATTATTTTGAAGGATATTTGATGATAAATCCTCTAAAAACACCATTTCTGTTTTCATTACAGCAATCAAAAGTATAAGTATATCCTAAGTCATCACTATAATCTAAACGTCCATCAATATTTTTAATAGGATCACCCAATTCATTATAAAATCTTTTAAAACCTCTTTTATCATTTAGTTCAAAAGTATATTCATCTGTAACAACTTCTATATCTGAAAATACTTTATCATAATCATTTGATGATAATGCATCATATTTTACTTCAATAAAATTAACCGTTGCTTCAGCCACTGTAATATCATCATCTGTTTTATTTTCATAACGAACATAGAATCTAGCTTCTTCATTTTCATCAGTTGTTACTTTCAAATATGCAGCCATTGATGATACCCCACCAGCATTTAATTCTACATCATTAACACTTTTTCCAGTTTCATTTAAAGTAACTGTTCCTAACTGTTCTAGATAATTTGCATATTCACCAACGGTTTCAGGAAGTGCAAATTTATAATCATTAACAGTAAAATATTTAACTAATCCATTAGATTCAGTAAAATCATCTACTGTTTTAATTTTTACAGAACTATCATTAGACGAATCATTTGTCTTTGTACCATCATTATTTGTATCATCTTCAAAAAAACTACATCCAGTTAATGATAACGTTAATACCAATGTTAACATTATTCCCATTAATTTTTTTAACATGTTATTTCCTCCGATTTGTTTTTTTCTTTTATACTATATAACAAATTTTGGCTGTCGACAATTATTTTATGAATAAGTCTTCATATTCTTTAATGATTTTTGGCCAGTTATATGCATTTTTTACTCTATCTAACGCATTTTTTCCTAATTCATCTATATAGCTTTGATCAAATGTTTCAACATGTTCAATAACATGTTTTAAATTGTTTTTTTCTTTTCCCCAATAGATACAACTATCTAATCCCACTTCCTGATTAAATCCAACATTTAGTAATAAATTT
Organism: uncultured Bacillota bacterium; assembly: GCA_949290865.1. Classification (GTDB taxonomy): domain Bacteria; phylum Bacillota_I; class Bacilli_A; order Erysipelotrichales; family Coprobacillaceae; genus Faecalibacillus. Next base: position 21,143 of record CASETM010000022.1, on the reverse strand, counting down.
AATTTTGTTGTTCCTAATGCTTCTAATAATGAAGGATTAGTACCACCAACTTCATGACCATGAAGATAGGCAAAGGCATTTTTTCTAATAGTTTTTAATAAAGCTTCATCATAAACTGTACCTACAAATTTAATTCTTTTATCTTTTTGAAAGTTTAATTTTACATTTAATTTTTTATACAGTTTGTTCTGATGATTAGTAATAATCACTAAATCTTTTTGTGTATTTGAATTCATAAACTCTCTGATCATTGTTTCATAATTGTTTTCAGGAACAAATCTACCAACAATTAAAAAATACTCATCTTTTTTAATATTAAATTTGTCAATCCATTCCTGATAGTTTCCAGCGTCTTCACTATCAGCAATATATGCACCATAAGAAATATATGTTGTTTTAGGATTATTTTTTTTATATTCATCTTGAATATAAGACTCTATATTTTCACTATCACAAATTAACAGATCAGCATGTTTCACCATAAGTTTTTCAGAAAATTTCCAGTATTTCTTAATGAAATAATTCCATTTCGCTCTTAAGAATTCATGTCCATCAGGATTGACATAAACTTTATATCCTCTTTGATGAAACTGTTTGACATATTTCTTCATCCATGGTCCGATACGGCAGGCAAGAATATAGACAATACCATTTTGTGCATAATAATGACTGTCTATGTAATCTAACGTGTATCTTAATGCTGCTAAATCATAATAAATAGCTTTAGCAGGACCTATATGTGGAACTTTTAAATGAAAACAGTTAGCACCATTATATTCCTCAACATATTCTTTTTCATCTAAACAGGCAACATGATATCTGATATCATCACTGACTTGTTGCTTAGTTAGGTTTTCAACAAATGTTTCAAATCCTCCATAATTAGCAGGTATTCCTTTACTTCCTACTATAAATATATTTTTTGGTTTTTTTATCATTTTCTACATTCCTTTCCAAAATAACTGGTAGATGAGGTTATATACAAATAAATTCAGATTCTTTATGGATGGTTTTACTTTTCCATATAATTTCATATCATATTTATATTGTATACATCTCTTCAACAAATCAACATCTATATTTTGTAACTCATCTTTGATTAACTCTATCATTTCCATATTAGACTGGTAATTTTGATGAATATCACTAGAAATATTTACTCCTGTATATTTATGAGTATACAATATATCATAATTGACTGCAAATTGACACTTTTTATCAATCATCAATAAAAACAACATATAATCATCTGCACAGTTTACTTTTAAAAAGTGTTCTTTCCAAAAGGCAGGAATACTTTCTTTTTTTATCAGACACTGGCCCGGAGAAACGATCAGATCCCTGACTTTGATAAAACCAATCTGCTTTTTTACATAATCCTGTGATCTTTTATTCTTATAGATCAAATGTTTTTCAGTTTCTGATTCCATGATGCCATTACTGATACAAACATCCGCATTATTAATATGATGTAACTGACTAGAAAGATAATTTTCACTTATCTGATCATCCTGATCTAAAAACAAAATATATTTACCGCTAGCTTTATTCAAACCATTAACTCTCGTATGATGTATTCCCATATTAATTTTATTATTTAAAACAATAACATCATAATTATGTTGTCCTTCTACAATTAACTTTTCCTGGGGATAATCATTCACAAAAATAACTTCCATATTATATAAATTTTGTTGATTATTTTTATCTAGAATATCTAATAATCCCTTTAAATACTTTTCTCCCTTATAATAGGGAATAATTACTGAAACATCCATCTTAAATCCTTTCTAATGTATGCTTTCAAATATATCAAGCAAAATATGCGATATTTGATCAACATCATATTTTTTCACTGTCTCATATGCATTATTTCTGATTTCTTCTTTTTCACTTTGTGATAACTGCAAAACATGTTCTATCTTTGCTTTTAAATCTTGAGGATTACATGGTTGGAAGAAAAAACCATTTTTATTATCTTCTATATAACTTGTTGGACCAGCCATATTTGAGGCTATCGTAATTGCCCCACAGGCCATGGCTTCCAATCCAACAAGACCTAAACTTTCACTTTTTCGATAGGTTGGAAAACAAAAAACATCGATAGCTGAATACAATTTAGCTAATTGTTTTTGATTTAACATGTGTAATTTTTTAACATTCAAATTGTATTTTTTTATCATTTCATCAGCCTGGTCTTCTTCTTCTCCAGTACCGACCATTACAAACTGATACTGATCACGATTTTCCAGTAAATGAATAGCTTCTAAAAAAATTTCCCATCCTTTTCTGATTTCATATCGTCCCACATATCCAATAACCGTTTTCTTTTCATCTAAATCAAATAAAGTTTTACAGTGATCAAAGTGCTTAAATACATTGAGATCAACACCACCAGAAGGAAAGATTTTAACAGTATCTTTAGATAAATGATATTGATTAATCATAATATCCTGAAAATATTGAGAAGGTGTAATACATATATCAATCATTGGAAGAACTTCTTTTACCATGGGAATAAATTTTTCATCATGTTCATTTTCTGGAACAACATCATTTCCATGGACATTAACAATCACTTTTATATTTGGTTTTATCTTTTTAATGATTTTAACAAGCAATGCACAATGTGAAATATAATGAGCATATAAATAATCATAATATCCAAACATAACTGTTACTATTGCCTTAAAGTAAAACCAGCTATATCCTACTAATTTTGTCATTTTTGTATCCTTCTTTTTTAAAGCTGAAACAGTGACTTTATACCCACTTTCTTTTAATATTTTTGCTGTATTTTCAACAAAAACACCGTAATGTTTATATTTTTTTGAAGGATACATATTTGATATGATTAAAATTTTCTTCATGTTAACCTCTTTATTTTATAATGTTTATAATATCGCCCACAAAAGTTTTGACACTTCCAAATTCTTTATATTTCCTTTTCATAAAGTAAAAGATAAGAGAAAATATTTTTTTCTTCTTCATAGCATTAACTCTAAAAGTCAAATAATCTTTATATCTTAAACAATATTTTTTTTGTTCATCATCTAGATTCAACGTTAAAGCAAAATCAGCATTTTTAACCTGTAATTCCGTTTGTTCTATTCTTTCATTAACTCTTTGTTTCTTTTCTTCTATAATACTGCCTTCTACAATATTATCCATTCCAATTGTATTATTGTTATGAATTCTATAATCTATCAACGGTATATCTAGATAATAGCAGCCATGATGAATTGAAGATATAATATTCAATTCCCAGTCATGTGGCAATAATCCTTTTGTTACTTTTAAATACTCATCTTTAACAGTTTTTCTAATAGCCATGGTACATCCTTGAGAAAAATTCATTTCTAACAGACTTTCCATCTTTATTTCAGTTAGATTTTCACTTACCTTTTGAAATAAAAGATTATTATTTGATCTTCCTTTTATTTTCCTCACTTCAAAACATTCCCCTTTTTGATTCATAAAGCGAAAACTAGAAGCAAGTGTCAATACATTTTCATTCATATAGCTTAACATCATTTCAATTTTATTTTCATGCCAGCGATCATCCTGATCCGATAAAAAAATAATATCTCCATTAACTAAACTAAGTCCTTTTTTAAAGTTTCCACGATACCCTAAATTATTTTCATTTTTTATTAACTTCCAATGACTAAGTTTATATCCATCTATAAACTGATGTGTAATACGATAACTATCATCCGTTGAACAGTCATCTATTAAAATAACTTCATCAGGTTGATATGTCTGTTTTCTAATAGATTCCAGTTGTTCAATAATATATTTTTCACCATTATAAATAGCCAATACTACCGAAATTCTCATAATTTTCTCCTAATAAAAATGCTAGTATTTTTTATAATACTAGCATTTTTAATATTAATATTCAATTTCTTTTAAATATCTACTTAACGCATCCTGCCATGTTGGTAATGGTTCAAATCCATTTTTTACTAATTTAGACTTATCTAAACGACTGTTAAATGGACGTTTTGCCTTAGATAAACCATATTCTTCAGTAGTTACTGGAATAACTTCTGTAGTATATCCAGCCTGTTTAAAGATTTCTACAGTAAAGTCATACCATGAAATATATCCACCTTCATTTGTCGCATGATAATAACCATATTTATCAGTCAAAATCATATCAACTAATAATCTTGCCAAATCATATGTATATGTCGGTGTTCCAATCTGATCATTGACTACACGCACCTGAGGATATTTCTTACCAACATTTAACATTGTTTTGATAAAGTTTTTACCATTAACACCAAAAACCCAGGCAATACGAACAATATAATATTTTTCAAGATTATTAGCTACAGCCAATTCTCCTTCTAATTTTGTCTGTCCGTATACATTTAATGGTTTATAGTCTTTACAGTCAGGATCCCAAGGTTTTTCACCTTGTCCATCAAAAACATAATCAGTTGATAGATAAAGCATTTTACAGTCTAATTCTTTACATACTAGAGCAATATTTTCTGTTCCTTTAGCATTGACTTCTCTGACTTTTTCAACTTTATCATCATCTTCAGCTAAATCAACTGCTGTCCAGGCAGCACAATGAACAACCGCATCTGGATTAACTTCTGTGATAACCTCTTTCACTTGTTTGGCATTGGTAATATCCATTTCATCAATATCTACACCAATAGCTTCAATATTTCTTTTTTTACATTCCTGAACAACATCGTAGCCTAGCTGTCCTTTAACACCTGTTACTAATACTTTCATCATTGACCTCCCACCTTTTCTAAACAATATGCTTTTTCAATCATGAAATTTGGATTGTAATAATTTACTTTTGCAATACAATCATGATACTGTTTTAAAATCAATTCTATTTTGTTTTGATCATCTTCATCATAATTTACAATCTCAACTTGTGGTACCATAACGTTGTTATATCCCCTTGCTAAAAGTTTTAATTGTAAATCATATAAAGCAACAGACAATGAATAATTAGTGCTTAAATCAGAAAACTTATTTTTCTCTACTGCCATTACTTTGTTTTCTACTAATGTATAATCATATGGTATCAGCAATCTGCCATTATAACCATAATCTTTATAATGTAATGGCCCATTTGTATAAATTTTATTATCTTTGAGTGAAACATGATATCCTGAAGCTTTTACCAGTCCTATATCATCAACAACCTTACATCCTACAACTCCAATATGTTTTTGACTGGCATATCCCACAAGAATATCAATCCAATCCACTGAAACAATCTCACTATTTGCATCGATAAATATCAAATAATCTGATTTAATGCTTTGAATTATTTGATTTATTTCTTTTATTGTCTTATTTTGATCTAAAGTAGTCATATGATAATTTTCAAAAACTGTCATCTTTTTGATTGATTCTAATATTTCTCTTTGATTTTGATAATTATAGACTAAGATTTCTACTTCAGGTTCCTTATCAAACAAATACTCTACAAAATAGTTTGTACTTATAAAGTTATCTATATTAACTTTTATCTGTTTTTTATCAAAATAATCTTCTAATGCTCTTTTCCCAGCGTCAGCAGCATAATTTTTTGCTCCATCACCACCAACAGCAGTTGAACCAGGAATCATTCGCCAGTGATACAATATTTTAGGTATATGATAAATTTTATTTGTTACCTCTGTTAATCTTAGAAACAAATCAAAATCTTGTGCCCCTTCGTAACCCTGTCGAAATCCACCTATTTGATCTATTAATGATTTTCTTATTACACTGAAATGGCAGATAAAATTTCCACCATATAACGAATCGATAGCAAAATCTGTTTTAAAATGAGGATCACTTCTATTTCCTTCCATATCTACCTTATCTTCATCGGTATAAATAAAATCGATATCTGGATTTTCATTTAAAACATGGACCACTTCATTTAAAGCGTGTTTTTCTAATTTATCATCGTTATCCATTAAACCAATGTAATCTCCTGTTACTAATTCTAACGCTGAATTTGTAGCTCTAGATATATGACCATTTTTTGGTCTAAAAAAAACTTTTACTCGACTGTCTTTATTCATATACCTATGTAAAGTATCAATTGTATCTTGATTCGTTGAACAATCGTCTGCTATACAAATTTCAAAATTTTGATATGTTTGATTTAAAATGGAATCAAGACAATAGCCCAAATATTCTCCAGGAACATTGTAAACCGGCATAACAATGGATATTTTAGGATTATATGAATAGTCTTCAACTTCATAAAAAGACTGATGTTTTTTTAACCAACGTGTGTATTGTTCAGAATCCTTATAATCAATAGTATTTCTATAATAATTTTTTATTTTCTTTTTCAATCTTCGATTATAAAATCTATACGATTTAATAAATTTAAAACTCGATTCATATTTATGAATAAGTCTTTGCATTTTATTTGTGGTGATGCTTTTTACTAGACTTTCTTTTTTGTATACATCACAAAAATAAATTTCATATTTATTCAATCCTTTTTCCAGTGGTATTTCATAATGAAAAGTAGTAACTCTTTGCCTAATTTTATTAATGACAATTTCATTAATGACTTTATTATTACTTTTTATAATTATTCTTTCTGCTTTATTTTCAACCCATCCAATCAAAGTAAGTGTTGGATTGATAACACCACCAATCGTACAATCATCTATTCTATATTTCATTGCTATTTTCCTTTTCGAATCTATCAAATAGATAGGCTCCCTTTCTACTATAATTTATATTATAATACGGATCATTTGAAATATATTGATTCCATTTTTTTTGCATATAATTGGATTCATTGATAAACTTCTGATATTTTTCTGATGTCGTGTCCATACCTCTAGATTTTGACTCATAATGTATTAATTCTACTTGCGGTAACAATACGTTGTAATAACCACAACTTAATAATTTCAAACAAAAATCCACATCATTAAAAGCAACTTTTAGTTTCTCTTCAAGGCCTTTGACAGCTAAATATTTTTTTCTTTCTACTGCCAGACAAGCCGCAGTAACTGCTGAATAATTATATGGTATCAGCAATCTGCCATATATACCAATATCTTCTCTTGGCTTCGTAATAAATGCATGTTGTGCAATTTCTCCACCTACGCCAATCAGAATACCACCATGTTGAATAGTCATATCTGGATACAACAATTTAGCTCCTACTGCTCCAATATGTTTTTGTGTTGCATAGCTAACCATATTTTTTAACCAATCGTTAGTCAAAACTTCGGTATCATTATTAAGTAACACTAGCACATCACTATCAGTATTATCAACTGCAAAATTATTAATGGCCGAATAGTTAAACTCCATATCAGCTTTTATAACTCTAAAATTACTATATTCTTGATTGTATCTTGATAACATTTTAAACGTTTTATCTTCAATACTGTTATTATCTACAATAATAACCTCATAATTTTGATATTTTGTTTTTTTGTAAATGGAACTTAGACATTTTTCGGTAATATCCGCATGATCTCTAATCGGAATTATTATCGATACTGATGGTTCTTTTTCATAATCATATTCCACAAAATAAACAGTACTGTCATTTGCGCTTTTGACAGTTCCTTTAACATTTCGTCTCTGTAATGCATTATTGACTGCTTTTATTCCTCTTTCTACCGCATAACTTTTATTTTCTGTTGAAATAGATGTTGATCCGGCAGTCATTCGCCAATGATATAATATTTTTGGTATATGATAAATTTTATCAGTAACTTCAGCTATCTTTAAAAATAAGTCATGATCCTGAACACCTTCAAGCCCTACTTCAAATCCACCAACTTGTTTTACTACTTCTGTTCTTATTACTGCAAAATGTGTAATATAGTTTATTCCCAATAGTGTATCAGGTGAAAAATCTGCTTTAAAATGCGGTTCTATTCTTTGACCTTTTAAATCCAGCTTATCTTCATCACTATAAATAAAATCTAAAGTTCGATTTTTATTCAGAACCAAAACATTTTCATATAACGCCTGTGGGGCCAATTCATCATCATTGTCTAATAAACAGACAAACTCCCCTTTTGCCATATTTAAAGCATCATTTGTCGCTCTCGATATGTGTCCATTTTTTGTTCTGTGTAATACTTTTATTCTTTTGTCCTTTTTTTCATAGTATTTTAAAGTTTCTAATGTTTCAATATTTGTAGAACAATCATCAACTATACATACTTCAAAATGAGAATAACTTTGATTTAAAACCGAATCTATACATTTCGATAGCAATTCTTCTGATACATTATAGACAGGAATCAAAACCGATAATAATGGCTGATAATTTAATTCACGATATTCTTCAAATTTTTCTACGTTTTTTATCCATGATAAATAATCTGATTGTATGTACGGGTTTAAAAAAACCTCTCCAGTATCATTAAATCTATTTTTGAAACGTAATAAATATTCCTTCCAAAGACTAATAGGAATTAAAAAATGATGTTCTCTCCATAAATATTTTATTCCTCTTTGAAGAACCAAAAGACTATGCCCTAATTTCTTTATTATATTTTGCCAAATGAATTTTATCTTGAAAAAAGCATTTATGTTTAATTGATAAATTTCATAATTTTGATTATTGCATTGCCCTATAACACATATTTTTTTTGTTTTTTCTGGAATTTCAAAAGAAATTTGTATTTCTCCATCTTTCGACAAATATTTAACAAAACAATCAATCTTATTTTCATCAGTAAACACAAAAAAATTATTACTCTGTTGGCAATGTGAAACTATCAATTTCAAACTTTTTATTTTCGAATCAATTAATACATCTTCAATTGTGTACCTGTTATTTTTTAAAAGTTCAATATCTGACAGTTTCAAGACTATACCTCCTCAGCAAATCTCTTTTCTAATTTTCTAAATATGAATAAACCTGCTATAAATATTATAACCGCCCAAATAAATACATATATTATATCTATGGCTGTTGGCATGCTGTGATACATAAAAATATCTCGATAAATATCCATAAAATGTTTAAATGGATTCAAATTAATTAAAAATAAAATTTTATCTGGTATATTGCCAAAAGTTTCTAAATCATATAATATTGGCGTTCCATAAAACAGTAAATTGATAATAAATGGCACAATATGTTCTGTATCTTTTATATAAACATTAATTGCACTTAACGCAAAAATAAGCCCTAAAGTTAAAAAATACTGTATTAATGCAACTATAGGAAATAAAATCAAATGCCAGGATATCCCTAATCCACCAATAACGCAAAAAAACAACATAATGACTGCTGAAATAAAAAAATTAATAAGTCCACTTGTTGCTACAGAAATTGGTAAAATTTCTCTTGGAAAATAAACTTTCTTTATAATTCCTCCATTTACCCTTATGGTCATTATTCCTTGAGATAAAGTAGTCGTAAAAAAATTCCATGGAATAATGCCAACAACCAAAAATTGTAAATAATGATCAACAGTATTCCTGAACAAATAAGGAAAAACAATTGCATAAACAGCCACACTTAATAATGGACTGATAAAAGACCATAACACGCCTAAAAGAGATCCTTTATATTTGCCACGAATATCTTTCTTTATATTTGATTTTAATAACTCTCTATATTGATATAAGTCTCTTATTAGTTTCATAACTATACCTGCTCTTCTTTAATATTGATATGGATAACCTTATTGGCTATTACATTTCCTTGATTTTTAACAGTTACTTCTACTTTATGAATGCCCATTAATCCCAATATATCAATTTTTCCACTAAAACCAGCATTAACATTCATACTCGCACCACCCATGGCTTCCTGATAGTGCATCAAAACATCATTCCTTTTTAGTCTTTCTGCTTTTGCGACATATTGATCATCCAAAAATACCTGTACTTCAGTCTCTTGAACATTGCTCACTTCCCAACCAGAAATTTCAAGATAATCGGATTGGTCGATAATTGTATTATTCACTGGCTGTTCAACAGTTAAAATACATTCGATATTTTCCGCATGAAAGTCTTTATTACTTTTGGCATGATCTTTTACTACCTGATCAAGATAGTGATCAATAACATAACCAGGTTCACCATCCATTTGAACATGACCTTTATAAATCCAGATTGCTCTGGTACATAATTTTTTGATCATATCCAGACTATGAGACACAATGACAATAGTTTTATCACTATCTCTCAGTTCTTTTAACTTAGCGAAACACTTATCCTGAAAATATTGATCACCAACAGCCAATATCTCATCAATCAGTAAGATTTCTGCATCAACATTTATAGCTACTGAAAATGCCAACCTCATATACATTCCAGATGAATATGTTCTTACTGGATTATTAATAAAATCGCCCAATTCAGAAAAATCAATAATATCATCAACTCTTTTATCAATTTCTTCTCTTGTTAATCCAAACACCGATGCATTAAAGTATATATTTTCTCTTCCTGTAAAATCCGGATGAAATCCTGCTCCTAATTCCAGCAACGATGCCAATTTCCCTCGAGTTTCTAACGTTCCTTTTGTGGGATATAATATTTTTGTCATCAGCTTTAATAGTGTTGATTTCCCACTTCCATTGGTTCCAATCAACGCAACCGTATCACCTTTTTTAATATCTAAATTTATATCTTTTAACACATGATGTATTTGCGGTTTTTCTCTGTTCCAAAATAAAAGCATTTCTTTCAAAGATTGCGCTTTATCGTATTGTATTTTAAAATCTTTGCTCATATTTCTAACTTCAATAGAATTCATTTGATTTTCCATTTTTATCACCTTTTTTTTTAAAAATATACCTTATAAACATAATATTTCTTACAAGGATATAATATATCACAATTATTATAGCTTATACAAATATAAAAAAAAACTATTTGTTCTAATCTTTTATATTATGATTGTTATACAATAATCCACATTAACATTTTCGTTTTACAAAATCATTAAAATGAAGATACCATTTACAGTTATAAATAAGCAATATCTCATATGAAATATTTTTCATTATCAAATACAATTGTGTAACATCATTTAAACTTGATAAACCATGCTTCATTCTTAGTTCTTTATTAAAATTAACACAAAAAAACTGATTACTTTTGATTAATTATTCAATCTTTCGTAAATCAGTTTTCAATTAACACCGATAAATATTATTTTTCCTTTATAAAAATACCATAATAATATCTATTTAGGTTATCATAAGCTTTATTATATAAATGATACCCTATAGTTTTCAAAAATTCGCTATGATCATTGTTCGAATTGAGTATAACCACACAATCGAAAGGAAATTCGTTATTTAATTGCTTAAATGGCTTGAAAGTCTCCTCACAAGGGTTAATTTCAAATTCATTAAATATTGCCAAATCATCTAAATCGTATCCTTTAAATTCTGAATTTTCATTAAAAATCTCAGTTTGTATTCTTATTCCTCCCGTAATAGATTGAATATGTGGTGCAAATGTTCTTAAGATTGCTGCCGTATTATGATTATGTTCATCTATCACCAATCCTGCTCCCATCAAAACTTTTAATTCTTTATGAGTTTCTTCATAATAGTTATTTAATTCGATACCTAAATTCATAGTACCCTGAGGAATAATATACTTATTATTTTTATATATTGTCAAAAAATTTCTAATAACCATTCCTGCATGCATATCTTTTCCCATATCTACAGAAACAAAACCACTTCCAACGGTTATGACAGCAACCAAAAATATTTGGATAAAAATATTTATTCTAAAAATGTATTTTTCAAAAAGAAAATTAACCAAACAATAGAAACCACTTATCATGATAAATAATGATAAAGTATACCATGTCCTATCATCAACAAAAGTAAATTGTGTTAAGTTTTCATAAACATTATTGATGAAAGGAACGAAACTTAATATCATTGCGACAACGATCATAATTGTTATTCTTTTATGCTCAAAATAATTTTTTGCAAATATCATCATCAAAATGAATGCAATAATCAAAAAAACAGAAGTAGCATTGTTACTAATCATTTCGAATCCATAATTCTCTAACTCCCCATTATTGGGTATAACCACTCCAATTACTCCCATTAAAGGTATCAATAAAGCATACCAATACTTTTCATAAATTTTATATGTAACCAAATACCCAATTGCCAAAAGGTACAAAATAGGAATTGCACAAGTCGACTTAGAAACCATGACTACACAAATTATAAATGTCACAATCATTTTTTTTACATCCAATTTTTCATCATTTATTAATGGCAGTAAAACAATGAATGGGCAGCTTATTCTTATTAACGCTGAACCAAAATATGCCGCAGAAGTAATGGTCCATGCTGCTTCAGTATTTAAAAAATACTGTGCATTCATAACAAAAATTAAAAATATAGCTGTAATGATAAATTGATTATATTTGTTTTGCGACTTTGTTATTTTTATTAAAAATGCGTTTATTGACTGCAAAATTATAAAATAATTCAGTCCAGCCAGAAAAACTCTCGCATACAGAGTTGCTGGCATCTGCGTTATGTAAACATAAAAAGATCCTTCAATTTCAAATGTGTTGATTATCCTTTCCAGAGATAAAGTACTACTCACAAATCCGGTTGATGGATCAACATGGAAAGGATCTTGAACATAAGGCATTGTTGCCATCAGGTTAATATAATAACTGTCATCTGTTAAATTATTAGACCATATTGTCGCAACATGAGCCAACGCAAACAAAACCAAAAAGACTGTACCTGCATAAAAAAACCAATTTTCTTTTATATAAGCATAAAAATCCTGTAAGGAAAATTTCAATCGTTTATTGACAAAATTATAAATAATAAAAAATATTAATCCAATCCAAATAGCAATCATTCCAAAGAAAAATACATACCACGATAAGTTTAAAAACTGTACCGCTACACCTAATATTGCTACAAAAAAACTATAAATGATAAATCCCATTATAAATGAGTAAGAATATGACTCTTTCTTTGTAAAACACATTCCAACCAATTGATATAAAACTATGCTTAACAGAACATATAAAAGACCTATAAAATAACTTAACATATTTCCCTCTCTTTCAGATTTTGTTTTATTAAAAAATTATAAAGTTTTTTTATCATTTTTTTCTTTTTAATATTTTGAGAAACATACAAAAAAAAGCATCTGGTATTAAAGATAACAGAAATTCAAATATCGCTATATTTGGTGACAAATAAGCATACTTCAACATCTTTGCTCTTTTCTTTTTACATCTTGCTTGACTGAATTCTATGACATCTCTTTGATTAATGAAAGCTGGATATTTTTTTATTAAATCCTGAATCAATGCCTCTTGGCATAAGACGCGTGTCTTATAATAATCTTCTTTATTTTTAACACCATTCAAAACGCCACTTACATTGTTACCATGTCTTCTATATAACACTAGAGGTTCATCAATATATGAAATTATACCTTCTATCCCAGCACAACAAATCGCCCATTTGTCATGCCCGGTAAATTTACTGACAGGTACAATAGTTCTTGCAAAAGGCCCGTCCATCATAATGCTCATTCCAGGAGCAACACAGGCAAAAATATTATATTTGACAATATCATCTCCTGTATGCCATCGTAAATATTTTCTTTTCACTGTCGATCGCACACTTTTAATTTTTATGTCATCATTTTTATCAATGATTGATCTGTCACTGATAGCCATTAAAGACTGATCGTTTTTTAATGTCTCAACACATTTTTCTATTTTGTGTTCATCCCATATATCATCCTGATCACAAAAAGCGATATACTCTCCATCACTATATTCAATTAGTTTTTCAAAAGCTTTGCTATATCCCAGATTATGATCCTCATATGGTAGAAATTTGACAGGAAAATGATTAATCATTTCTTGTATTACATTACGATCAAACCTTTTTGAAACACAATCATCAAAAATCAATAGTTCTATATTTTTATATGTTTGATTGTTTAATGATTCTAGCTGTTTCCTTAAAAAAATTATATCAGGATCATAAATTGATAATAATATATTAACTTTTTCCATTTTATAATAATTTAAAATAATCCTTTCTTCTATATTAACTATATACTCAAATAAACAATATTTTCATTGATTTATATTTTTTGAACAGTTTATATTTTAAACCAATTATTTGATACAGATAATAACAATAATCATCTTTATAAAACTCTTTTAAGTCATGTTTACTAATTTTCAATCTATGACAGGCTGCATTCAAACTATTATTTTCTTGTGAATAATTCTGATAAAGAACCAGATTATCCATTATTTTGATTTTCAATTGATATTCGTTAACATTTCTCATAAAATCATGATCCACATTATCAAGAAATAAATTTTCATTATAAGTTATAGAATCATATACTTTTAAATTTACAATCATACCACTGTTTATACCTGATATTTTATTTGTATTGTCAATAGTCGCTATATCCATATCTTCTGTTATCATGCTGATCCGATTATTATTTATTAAACAAGGTGACAATATCATTTTTTCAGTTTTAACAACCGGTAAAAAAACATCAGCATGATATTTATTTATATTATCTAACACTTTTTCAAAAAAATCAGGAGAAATTTTTGTATCATCATCAAAAATACATAAATATTTGTCAGTTTTTTGTTTAATTTGACTGATGACCTTATTATATGCCTTAGATAGACCTTTATTTCCATTCATCGATAGATAAAGATGATGCTCGTTTTCCACGGTCTCTTTATTGTGATAGTCACTTGTGCTGTTATCACATACAATAAGATGGATACCTTTTAACTCCTTTAAAGCCTGATATGTATCAGAATCATAACAATGTTTATTATATATAACGATCAAGACGTAAATATCTGATATCTGTATGTTCATGAATATTCCCCTACTTCATATTGATTAATAAATTCGTAATATAATGGCCAATTTAAACATAAAATCTGTCTTTCTGTTTCCTGTGCTAAGTTTTCTGTTAAACAGCAAAGTCATCTGTTTTTTTAAACTGCTACGATATAATGCTATATTCTGGCATAATTTTAAATTATACTTAGACATATCATCTCCATAACCTTTTAATAATTCTTTGACCTCATTACTTCTTTGATATTTATTCTTTGTTAATGCAGCAAATTTATTTTTCAGTTGCCTGTAAGCAGAAATTTTCCCACCAACAGCATTATTTTCATGTTGTCGATAATATATATATGAATTATTATCATAATATATTTTTCCATCAAGAGCAATGCATACCTTGTGTACCCAACTATCATGCATAGCAACATACTGCGGTCTATACTTTTTTAGATAATCCATTAAATACTTATTAAAACAGACAGTACAACCTGTACAATTACTACTGATTACTGCACTGTTCATATCTAATGATTGTACATATTCTTTTTTTGTGGTTCTTAATTTTTTTAGATTTTTATCTACAAGAATCGTACTGCTATAATATAAACCTGGTTTATTCTCACTCATATGATTAATAGCGTTTTCTAACTTTTCTGGCAGCCAATAATCATCCTGATCACTAAATGCATAATAATCGTATTCTGGAGCATGCATGATTAAATCTATAAAACTTAGTGCCGGCCCTAAATTTTTACCTGTATACCATTCAATTTTATCATTTAAAGCATTCTGCTTTAATATCTCAATTGTTTGGTCAGTTGATCCATCATCTCTCACCAACAGATGAACATCAACATTTTGTTGTTTTAAAATACTGTCAATCTGTTGTTGCAAATATTTTTCTCCATTATATGTAGACATCAAAACCAGTATTTTATTCATATATCTCCTTTTTATCATCACATGATATTTCAACTTATATTCTAAATTCACAGTCATTTGTATTTCTATACTTATAACTATTCAATTACTCACAATTATATTATAATATATATATCATAATTTCAAGGAGTGAAAAAACACAATGAAAAAAACAATACTGATCTATGCTGCCTATACGTTACCACATTTAGGAGGTATAGAAAAATATGTTCACAATTTATCAAGAGAACTTGTCAAACATAATTATGAAATTATCATTGTTAGTACCAATTACACCTTTAAAAAAGAATATTCCCACGAAACAGATAATATACTCTACCTGGAATTGCCCATATATCATTTTTGGACCAATAGATACCCTATTATCAAAAGAAATAAAACCTATCACAAAATCATCGATATACTAGATACGCATCATATTGATGCCATTATCGTTAATACACGTTTTCATTTAACATCGCTAGAAGGTGCACGATATGGTCATAAAAGAAATATTCCTGTTTTTTTAATTGAACATGGTTCACAGCATCTTACTGTTGATAATAAGTTTTTTGATTTTTTAGGTGAAATTTACGAGCATAGTTTAACAAGGATTGTAAAAAAGTATGTCAATCAGTACTATGGTGTTTCATTAGAAGCATGTAAATGGCAAAAACATTTTAATATTGATTCTAATGGTGTATGGTATAACTCTATTAATGATTTTTCTAAACAGCAAACATTATGCAAAAATGATAAAACTATCCATATCCTATATGCAGGAAGAATATTGAAACAAAAAGGTGTCCAAGAACTTTTAGATGCATTTTTAAAAATAAATAAAAAGTATCCTCATACAATGTTAACTATTGCTGGAGATGGTAATCTTTTGCCCTATCTCAAGGAAAATTATAAAAATGAACATATCATTTTTACAGGAAAGCTGGATTTTTCTGAACTCATTAAATATTATGATCAAACCGACATATTTGTTTACACACCTATATGGCCTGAAGGTTTACCAACATCAATATTAGAAGCTGGATTAATGAAATGTGCAACTATCGGTTCTTCTCAAGGTGGCATAAAAGAAATAATTTATGATCAAAGAACGGGTCTTTTAATCAATCAGATTGATGAACTTTATGACGCTTTGGAAAAACTTGTCGCTGACGACAAGCTCAGAACTACTTTAGCTGAAAATCTTAATAAAAAAATAAAAACAGATTTTTTATGGACAAACACAGCAGAAAAAGTTATTCATGATATTGAAAACTATATTGAAAAAAATAAACAGTGCTCAAGCTAATTTTTTGAACACTGTTTTTAATTGTTATTGTTTATTAAATTCAAAAACTACTGCTGATAAAAATCCTCAAATTTGCTTTTTGATGTCAGTCCAACATCTCTAAAATTAAAATGATTTTTTTCTTCACATATCTCCAGATACCAATTCATAACCTTTTTCATATAAGGTGTATCAATATTGTATAATTGCGCAATTTGTATAAGAATAGTTAATCCAAATGAAAAATCTGCTGTAAAATACCTGGAACTGAAATCAGGTATAAAACCGTTTTCCACTTTAAGCGCAGGTGTTTTCAATCCTTTGAATCCTTTAATGCTCCTGATTTTTTCTGTTAATAATTCTGGTGTAAAACTTTCATAGTGTTCTTTTAACGATTTTACAAACGACAAATCGAAAGACGTTAATAATGAACAGATTCGTTGAACTTCATCGTCACACTTAAATAGTAACCTTGATGTTTCATCATCCCAATCTTCATAAAATAAAGGCAGCTGTTCATATACACACCCTTTTTTATAATTTTGAAATAATATATTCAATCTTGTTGTATGCAAAATTGGATTAGACGGTGTTAATGTAATATTCAAATAATTAGGTAACGATGTTGCTTTTATATTAAAGATACTTTCGATCAATGATGCGCACTCTACAGTTTGATTGCCTGGTATCGCCGCAACAAAAAGTTCATCTCGATATCCAACTGCTCTAACTGTTTTCCCATATTCAATCAGACGAGCAACAGAAGGAACTCTTTGCAAGCCAAAAATTACGACACCTCGTTCTATATGTTCTCTAAAAAAACATTCTCCTCCACCTGTTCCTGGGACAAGACAAATCATTAGCCCTTCGTGGATATAAGGATATATTTTTTGACTAAATTCTTTCATACAGAAAGCTGGTAATGTTACAAATATCAAATTTGCTTCATTAAAAGCTTTATTGTCATTATTTGTTGCGTGGATATCTTGACTTTCATGAATAATTTCATTATTTTCATTGACTATTTTAATATTTTTATCAATTTTATCGGGTTTAGAACTATATATAATAACATGATGTCCTTTTTCTGCACAGTGAACTGCAAATTGTGTTCCTATGTTTCCTCCCCCAACAATCGTTATATTCAATTTATTTCCCCATTTCTATTTTTATTGCTTTTATCAATTTATCATTATCTTCTGTATTTCTTACTGCAATTCTTACATATGGTTTTCCATTAACTTTTTTAGACAGATCTTTTATAAACAAATTATATTTCAATAAAAGTCTTTTCGTTAATTCTTTTGAACTTATATTTGCGAGTTCGCACATAATATAATTTGCCTGTGACGGTATGGTTCTAATCCCATCAATCTTATTTAATTCAGATATAAATCTTTTTCTTTCAGCTTTTATTTTTATCAGACTGTTTTCATAATCTTTCTTATATTTTTCTTCTATTTGCATATAGAATTCTGCTAATGAATTTATATTCCAGATTGATACATCTTTTTTTATCTTACTGATAACATCAGCATCGCCTGAAGCTAATACTCCTAATCTCAATCCAGGTATTCCGTAAGATTTAGAAATACTTTTAATCACATATAAATGATCATTTTCGTCTAGTATTTGTTGTTCCAGTAAAGTACTGTCTTTTTCTTCTGCAAAATCAACAAAAGACTCATCAATAATTAATTTTATTTTTTTATCCTTTGACCATTCGATTAATTTTAAAAGATCTTTTTTACAGATATAATTACCCGTTGGATTATCTGGATTGACCAAAATTAATGCTTCAATTGTTTTATTGTCAAAAAAATCAATGAGATCTTCTGCAGTATAACTAAAATTGGCATTATCTACCTGATATACAACAGATTTTTCTGCCTGATAACGGTTAGGGTATTCTTCAAAAGTTGGTCTAATGAATCCCAAATTTCCTGAAAATCCTTCTATTAATGCCTTTATTAATTCTGCCGCTCCATTCCCTACAACAATATTTTCCTGGTGAACATTAAAATTCTTTGATGCAAGCAAAGCATTGACTCCCATTCCAGAAGGATATTGTGTTATTAACTTTTCCATACTCGCCTTTATTTCATCTAACAGCTTTTGCGGTGGATAATATGGATTCACCAGATAACAGAAATCAATTAATTGTGGATAGCGCCAATATCCACCATAGCGATCCTGTAATAACAAAACTTTTTTATCTTCATCATCAACAAACATTGATGTAGCAATATCCAAATCTTGAATATCATCTATTTCGTACCATAACTGTCCATTTAATCTTTTTGCTTTAATTTCAGGATTATCGAGCATTGTAATCACCCTTAATACCTGTTCGTAATATTCATTATTTCCCAACGCTTTAGAATAAGCATCTAAAAAGGGAACATAGCAGTTTATCGCAAATTCTTTACTGAACTTGTAAATATTAACTGTTTTATAATAATTTTTTATCTCATCAAATTTAAATTTTTTTCCAGGGATAAAAGCTTCAATAGAATCTTCTTCATCTATTTTGACACATGTCCCATCCATCCAGCTTTCGTATTTATCTACTAACGCTAATGTTGGTCGTTCATCTTCAATCAATAGTTTAATGACGTCATCCTCGAATATGAGATCTGATTCAAACAGTAAAGTATCATCATTACATAGATGTTCCTTTGCCAACGCTAAAGAATAAATATTGTTCGTTTTATCATAGATTGGGTTTTCCACATAAACTATCGGTGTTTTAATATTTAAAGTAGCAATATATTGTTTTAATTTATCTCCCTCATAACCAACAACAATAACAATACGTGAAAGATTATATTTTTCAATTTGATGCAACATTCTGTCAATTAACGTAACATCATTCACTTTAACCATACATTTTGTATTATTTTTAGTTAATTCTTTTAATCTTTTCCCCATTCCTGCTGCCAAAATTAATGCTTGCATATCAAAATTCTCCTTTTCTTCATCAATACCATTATACAGGATATTATTGACATAAAAAGTTTTTTTTATTTTTTCTTTAATAAACTCCGGTAAATGTGTTATATTATTTTTAAATTTAAAAGAAAAGGTGGCTATTATGGGAGAATATGAACCAGAAACATTAAAAAAAGTACAGCAACTGGAACTCGAAATATTAAATGATTTCAACAAAATCTGTGAAAAACATAACTTAGAATATTTTGCTGCAGGGGGAAGTGCGATCGGTGCAATAAGACATGGTGGATTTATTCCATGGGATGATGACATCGATGTTGCAATGGATCGGCAGACCTTTGATAAATTTATGAAAATTGCTGAAACTGAATTACCTGATAAATATTATATTTTAAATTATGAAACCAATCCACATTTCCCCGGAATGAATACGCATATCTGCTTAAAAGGTACTCGTTTCCTCACATACGATATTAAAGATTTTGAAGGTGAAAATGGCATTTTTTTAGACTTATTTTGTTATGATAATGTATCAGATGATGATCAGTTAATGACAAAGCAAGGAAAAAAAGCGTGGTTTTGGAACAAACTCATGATTCTTGTGATGTTAAAAGAACCAACATTATTTTATTTTGGGTTCAAAAAAATCATTATTCGCTTTGTCTTAAAATTTATTCATGTTATTTTAAAAATATGTGGTATAAAAAGCAAATTCTGCTATAACAAAGCACTATATTATACTAAAAAATATAAAAACGAAGATACGAAAAGAATGGCTTATTTATTTAATACTACAAAACTTAAACCTATCATTAATAAAAGTGATATCTATCCAACTAAAAAAATGAAATTTGAAAATACTGAAATTCGTGTTCCTAATAATATTGATAAATATCTAACCGAATCATTTGGCGATTACATGACTCTTCCGCCAAAAGAACAACGTCATAATCATAAACCATACTATTTGGATTTTGGCCCTTATAAATAAAAATAAAAAAGGTATATTAAATATCTGTGGGACAAACCCTAGCCTTTAAATTTAAGGTGGGGTTTGTTTTTCTTGGCTTTAATTTCAGTATGGGGTTGGAAGATGCTGATTAAATGAAGTTCAATACGTTTATATGAAAAAGAAACCTCCT
>CASETM010000021.1 GCA_949290865.1 uncultured Bacillota bacterium | reverse complement strand
TTATAAAACGGTTTTCTTTATATTTAAGTGTCATTACATTTTCTATGTTTTTGATAGATTCTACTAGTTCTTCAAAATATAAATTGTTCATATAATCTCTTTTCCATTTTTTTATACTCCTTTGATACACATATTGTAGTGCTTTCTTGCTAATAAAAATAATGTACAATTTTTCATATTCCCCCTTCTTATATAGTTCAAATATCATTAATAACATATCCCATTATTAGTCGTTCGTTTGATATTTATCAAGCAGGTGTCTCTTTTGTTTTAGCCTACACAATATCTCTGCCTGCGACGGTTGTTATCACGCTCGGACTAAAGCCTATTGCAAGTATCATTGTATTTGACTTACAAGATGCAAAACTATGGTGTGGACTGATATCGCCTTTATTTAATTGTCAAATATCTCTTTTGTAATTAAACTATTCTTTCCTTACATATACTAGGCAGTGAAATACTACAAAAAGTGGAAATTATTTTAAAATTTATTTAACTTTTTTCATTCAAACAAAAAAGACCTGATTTAATCAGATCTTAAATAACTGTTTATTAAATTGAATAGCCTTTAAATACATTGTGAGAATTATCTTTTTGTAACATAATAAGTACTTCTCCCTGTACCATAACGTTCAACGCTACCTTCTTCTACAAGCTCTTTTAGAGCTTTAAGAATTGCTGAACGTCCAATTGTTGGGCAATTTATAATTACATCTGCGCCAGTAAACTTGCCTATCTTATTTACAGTATATGCTCTAACGATATCTTTTGCGCTGCTTATTCCAGAATTCAAGTTAACTCTTTCTTCAAATTCGACATAACATGCAAGGATTAGTTGCAACATATATTTGATAAATGGTGCAGGGTCATTTATCTCTTCGTGCCAGCCTTGATCAGCATTTTCTAATACATCATAGTATGCATCTTTTGTTTTTTCAATTTGTTTTTCTATACTAATATACTTTCCTACAACAAATCCACTTCTATATAAAAGCAACAAAGTAAGCAATCTGCTCATTCTTCCATTACCATCATTAAAAGGATGTATGCATAAAAAATCTATAATGAAGCATAGAATAAGAATAAGTGGATCAATCTTTTCAAGTGCAATCTCCCTATTGAAACTTTCGCAAATAGCATCAATTGCGCCAGCTGTTTCGTAAGGCGCTACTGGAGTAAATCGAGTAACTTGTGTACCATCAGGTAATGTTTCATTGATATAGTTTTGAGTATTTTTATAACTTCCTCCATAACTAAAACCAGCATATTTCATTAAATCTCTATGAAGTTGTAGAATATATCGTCCTTCAATTGGAATGAAATCATGACTTTCGTGAATTGTATTTAGCACGTCTTTGTAACCAACAATTTCTTTTTCACTTCTGTTTCTTGGTGTCGTCTTTTCTTTAACCAATTCTCTAATTCGGGTCCTAGTAGAAAAAATACCTTCTATGCTATTGGACGATTCTGTACTCTGTATCTTAGCAATTTCTACCAGCTTATCCAATTCTGCTGGTTTTTGTCTAATATAAAGATCCTGTCTTCCTTTATATTCATGTATCTTTGAAAGATAATTAATAATTTCCATATCAATTTTTAGACTCTCTAACTTTGAATAATCAAAACTTCTCATATTTACCACTTCCTTTCGTCCAGTGAACCAATTATCGTCCATATTATACTATATTGTGGACGATAATTCTATATATTGGATGTAAATTGCTGTACATGTCATCTTTCATCAGTACAATAATGTTGATACTATAAATCAATCTTTTAAATTACTTATGCAGGTTTAGATCTCCTTATGGCTTCATATACAAATCAATAATATCTATCACCTTTCTTTGAATATTTAATGCCTTTGCATATTTAGATAGTTTTCTCATATTTGGATGATCATGTAAGAAATAATTCTGTAACCCTTGAATATTTACCCGCTGATCTATCCTATTTTTATTTTTAATAATATCGCAAATCGTTCTTTCTTTATCATAAACAAGAACATCACTTCCCTGTGGAGTCTTAATTGTTTCCACACCTAGAAATAATAACTCTTCTTTTACATAATACACCTTTAGATTTGTATTTCTAATATGATATCCTGATTTAGTTGTTACTGACATCTTTGATGGATATCGATCACAGAGGTTATGTAAATATAGTGCTGTTTCATTACTATAGAATATAAATTGATTATTCATTTGATGAATTAGAAATTCATCCTTAAGATCATTAATCAACCCATATACGCCTCTATCTAGTTTTTCCAGAATCTCTTGATCACATAACTTTTTAATTTGATATTTAGTATATCCTGCATCTAATAATTCTTTATATGTCACTATTGTCTTATCATCTAATAATTTTAACAATCTTTTCATAATTTATTTTTATCTTTCGTACATATATTATATCTTATATATCTACGTTAGTAAGCTTATTCTTAAAGCTCTACAGCATAGTAATCAATATAAAATTACTTAACTATTTCGTATATGATTTAATTTTATCTAAAAGAAAAAAAGACCACGATAGATTAATTTTCGAGGTCTTCTTGCTTCTTGTATTGTTTAATTTTGTTTAATTACTTCTTGTAAATTCTTGTATCATTGAGTTTTAGTCACCAACCCTTGATTGGCATCACTTCTAACTTATTAACCACTATGATCAATCATATCTCTTACAGCATTTAGCACCTCTGCATTGCTGATAAGAAGCTGTTGTAATGTAGCATCAATGGTTTCCTTAAACAAATCTAAAAGAATTTTTGAATTCATCATAATCTTTGCCATATAATGTTCTATCATCTGATCAAGGATTTCACTTTGCGTATATTGAACATTTAGTTCCTTATCAAAATAACTCTGCAGATACTGAAGTTTCTTGTCAAAATCATTGCTGACACGATAGCTTTTCTTAACTTTCGTAAAACCACCTCCTGTTTGCCCGGTAAATTTACCGGGTTATTGATTTATATAATCATAAAACATTCCCTCTTCATGTTGTTCTCTATTAATAGATATTTCATTATTAGATAGAATCAGTAGTTTTAAATAATCATTGTTAAGCCGTACTGTTTTTCTAATTTCCTGAATAAAATCTCTATTAATCGTTTCAAGTGTTACATAAGCTCTAATCATCAATCCAAATAAATCCTTTCATCAATATTTTTACAAACAAAAAAAGCAACTCCTAAGAATTGCTTAATATATGTTTTATATCTAAAGTTTTTTATCGAATATCAATTTGTTTTCCATCTTACAATCAATAATATAAGTTATTCTATATTGGAGAGATAAACTAAATTCTGTTATATTTACTCATATCTTACCCTCACCGGACATTTTCTCCCATCTCTATACCATTGACATATTTTACAATTTAGACATTTGTTTATTTTTTTATTTGTCTTTACTTTCCTAGTCCATTGTGGATCACATAACTGTCCTCTACCTACAGCAACTAAATCAATATAATTATTTTCCAATATTTTTTCAGCTTCAATACCATCTGTAATATGTCCCACACCAATAACAGGAACTTTTACATTTCTTTTTACAATTGAAGCAGCATAAATCTTGTCATCGAAATAAAAATTATCAGGTGCATTATAGCTGCCATTTAATCCTGTTGAAATATCAATAAAATCAACACCAGCTTTTTCTATCATCTGACATGATAAAATCAATTTGTCAAGATCACGATTGCCTATTCGAACACCAACGATAAAATCTGTTCCACATAAAGCTTTTATTTCTTCAATCAATTCAATAAGTACTCGTATACGATTTTGAATAAACATTCCTACAATACCGTCTATAACTTGTATAATTAACATTCAACTTGTAATAACGAACAGTAATGCATCTGAGTCTCGAAAAACCGGAATGATAGATACGAATACAATGGCTACACACCTTGCGAACATATATAAAGCATTTGTTTTTCCTTGACTTTCAGAGTTTTTAATTGCATATATAGAACAAGCAAGCTCTAAAAAAGCGCTTAATGAAGTAATACAAGCCGTTAGATAATATGTCAACTTTTTTATCTCCCAATTTCAATTTATCAATTGAATTATATCATATCTCCTCATAGTTATTAAAGTCATATCCATACCACAGAAAATCTTTCTGTTTCAATTGAAAATTAATTTCAACCAGCAATCTATTGAGGATATTATGATATATCTTATACGGCATGAATAGTATCAAGGTTATTCCTATTGTTAAAATTCCAAAACTTAATCCCAGCATAGATAATGCAAAATTACGCTGTGTCATAAATGAAAGTGATATGACACTTAAAAACGTACCAAAAATAATCATTGGTATCATGATCATAAGATCAGTATCAACATATTTATTAAAATAATATTTTCCATTTTTATAATCTCTGGGACAGTAAAACGTCATTTATCTTTCCTTTCTTTATATTTTTAACATTCTGCATATTGGTTTTGTAGGCATCACTATTAAATGAACTCTTATAATTTTTCATTGAACTGTATTTGTATCCTTTTTGTAACAGAGCTTCTTTTAATTCATCTTTGCTCATCTTATCTGCGTCTTCAATGCCATAATATCTGGCTGCATTTAAATACATATCATAATCATCATCTTTTTGATAATCTGGGTTTATATGATCTTTTCTTTACCTCTTATCATCAGACTGATATAAATCAGATTCTGAAGAAGATGTTTTTTTTATTCTCATTCTGTTTAAAGCTGTTCTTATTTTTAGAAGATTGACTATACTACTATTTCTGGCAATCTTGATGTCCCTCTTTAGAAAAACTCGTATTCAGTGGAACTGAAGGACAATATATAAGTAGGAACAGAGTTGGAAATCAGTTAAACAAGATAAAAAAAGCAACAGACTATGAATACATAACTGTTCACTTTCTAAGACATGTCAATGCAACACTGTTATTAATGAATAAAGTAGATCTTAAGATTGTTTCAGCACATTTAGGTCATGGAGATATTACAACGACTGCAGATATCGATGCTGATGTCTTAAGATCAGCACATCAGGAAGTTGCACAACTCATTGAATTCTACCTTGAAGATGATAAAAATAATGATTAAATTTCTATATTCTTATTAATTTTGCGTAAAAATGCGTAAAATTAATTTTAAAAGTAAAAAAACCTTGATTTTATCAAGGTTTTTTGGATTCTTATACTAGTCACCAACGTATGGTAATAATGCCATTTGTCTAGCACGTTTGATTGCTACTGCTAATTGTCTTTGATATTTAGCAGAAGTTCCAGTTACACGTCTTGGAATGATTTTTCCGTTAGCTGAAACAAATCTTTTTAATAAATCAACATCTTTGTAATCAATGTAAGTAATTTTATTTTTTGTAAAGTAACAAACTTTTCTTCTACCCATTCTTTGTTTTCTAAAAGCCATCTTTCTATACTTCCTTTCCTAAAATTGAATATCGTCTTCCATGATATTAAATGAATTATCAGAATTATCAAATTCTTTTTCTAATTCAACTGTCTGCATATCCTGGAAATTATTTGTCTGTGGACCTGGCATTGCAAAATCATTATTTTGCATCTGTGCATTTCTTTCTCTTTGTGCCTTTGTTTCTAAAAACTGTACCGAATCACATTGCACTTCTACAACGAATACACGCTGTCCCTGAGCATTATCATAAGATCTTGAACGAAGTCTTCCTTCAACACCTACTAATGATCCTTTACCACAGTACTGTGCAACATTTTCCGCAGCTTTGTTCCAAACAACACAAGGAATGTAATCTGCCTGCTGTCCATCTGCAGAGTTATAGTTTCTGTTCAACGCCAGAGTGAAACTTGTCACTGCAGTCCCGCTTCCAGTTCTTCTTAACTCTGGATCACGAGTCATTCTACCAACCATAACAACTCGATTAATCATTTGAACTCCTCCTATTTACGAATCGTTAAATGACGTAATACTGATGCATTGATTCTTGATAAACGTTCGAATTCAGCGATTTCATTT
This sequence comes from uncultured Bacillota bacterium, assembly GCA_949290865.1. Lineage (GTDB taxonomy): Bacteria > Bacillota_I > Bacilli_A > Erysipelotrichales > Coprobacillaceae > Faecalibacillus. The sequence continues at coordinate 3,538 of CASETM010000021.1, read as the reverse complement.
GGTGCACATGTAACATCAAAGATAACATAGTATCCTTTTGTGTAATCTTTGATTTCATAAGCGAAATCACGTAATCCCCATTCGTTGACATTATCAACTGTACCACCATCAGCAGTTAAGATTGATTTGAAGTTTTCAATTAAAGTATTTCTAGCTTCTTCTTCAACATCAGGTTTTACAATAAACATAATTTCATATTTATTCATTCTTTTTACCTCCTATGGTCTTATCGGCTTATTTCTCATAAGCAGGCTGTAAATAACTTTACATGCTTGAACATTATATCATTTCATTTTAAAAAAAACAATAAGAAAAAAACGAAAATATTATGATATAATCGGTCTAAATAATATTTAAAAACTGTTTATAATATAAAATACGCAAAACAGAAATATCAATCTGATTTTCGCTGATTTCATTATTCTTTACTGCATCATAAATAGCCTGATACTGGACTTCAGGATTACTGGAAATCAACATATCATTTCCTGCTTTAACAGCTTTCACCGCATTATTTTCATCACTGTCAAGTTCTTTCACCGCATCCATATCCAGATCATCAGTAATGATGATGCCCTGATAATTTAATTCTTCTCTTAGAATATCATGAACTCCTGCTGACAAGGAAGCCGGTAACGATGAATCGATACTATCAATAATATTATGACAGACCAGGATCATATTCGCATTTTCAGCAATACCTTTTTCAAAAGGAACAAAATCATTTTCTTTAATTAATTCTAAACTACGTGTATCATGAATCACACTTTCATGACTGTCACCATTATTGCCATAACCAGGAAAATGTTTGAGACACGATCCCATCTTATCTTGGTTCATCTGTTTAACAACCTTTTGAACATATTTTCCAGTTGCCTCAGCAGAAATTCCAAATGAACGTGAATACATAAAATCCTGTGGATCAGTAGAAACATCAGCAACTGGAGCCATATTCAGATTAATCCCAAATTCTTTTAAGAATTGATCTTTTTCTTTTGTATCCTCAACAATTGCCTCATATCCTCCTTGATTGTAAATCGTACGTGGAGACTGAAAACGTTGATTTCTAAAAAATTGACTAACTCTGACAACCGTTCCTCCTTCTTCATCAACCGCTATAAACATATTGATTTTTGACTCATTCTGATAATCTCTAATCGATTGAATAACATCTTCCTGACTTTTATCTTCAAAATCATCAGCAAAAAGCAAATACCCGCCTGGCTGAAATGCACTGACAAATTCACTTTGTCCTTCTTCTGGACAGCGTATCAGAAACATCTGAGCAATTTTTTCTTCTAATGTCATATTTTGAACAAGTTGAGACAGTTCACTGTCAATAGTCGCTTTTTTACTGTTTGCTATAATCGTACTATCTATCTGATATTGTTTAACTTTAATATTCTGAATGTCATCATATTCATCATCAAGTTGACCATCATATCTAATGGAAATTTTATTTCCCACCAACAAACCTTTATTAGAGTCAATCACCCCAGCAATAGAAACCAGATATTCTCTATTATCATCCAAACGAACTAGAAGTGTTTCATCTCCAACAGCTGCAATCTGTCCTTCCAGCAAAGCATACTGCAGGTAATCTTCTTCATCTTCATCTTGAAAATGATAAAAAAGGAAGACCACCAAGATCAGACACAACACTAAAGAAATTATCATCCTGATATATGATTTTTTCTTTTTGGCGTGTTTTCCTTTCATTAAAGATCCTCCTGAGTCGTAATTTTTATATTACTATAATCTCCTAAAACTGCCTGTATCGGCTGATCGATATATTTTTCAAACAGTTGACTGTCATCAGTTGCCATAAAGCCGTCATCTTTAGCCTGCTGATAGGCTTTTTTAATCAGTGAAGAACGAAAAACTTGAGGTGTCTGAGCCTGCATTAATGTTTCTCTTTTTAAGGTTTTAACGACAAAACCGTCATGTACTTCTTTGATTGTGTCTTTGCATGGTACCATCAGCAATCCAGCGTCATATTTTTTTAAACATTCTAACAGATCATTAATACATTTTTGTGATACATAAGGGCGAGCACCATCATGAATAAAAACATAATCTGTATTCACAAGTTTTAATCCTTCATAAACACTGTCCTGTCTTTCTTTACCACCATAAATATATTCAATCTTATCACTGCTGACCAGCTTTTTTATATCATCTATTTCATTTTCTTTAGTTACAACAATAATCTGCTGACAACGCTCATCATCAAGAAAATGAGATATATTGATTTCATAAACTGTTCTTTCTTTAATTTTGTAAAAAATCTTATTATATTTTAAACCCGTTCTTTTTCCGCTTCCAGCACATAACAATACTAAACTGTATTTCATTATCATCACCTCTTTTTGTTTATTTTAGCATACTTATATGTTAATTTTGCTGAAAAAGTGGTGTTTTTTTTCTGTTATGTTATAATGTTATGGAGTAAAGGAGATTGATATATGAAAACAACACTGATCATCATGGCTGCCGGTATTGGTTCACGCTATGGGAAAGGTATTAAGCAACTTGCAAAGATAGGACCAAACGATGAAATACTGATGGATTATTCTATTTATGATGCTATTGAAGCTGGCTTTGATAAAGTTGTGTTTATTATCAGAAAAGATATTGAAGAAGAATTTAAAGAAGTTATCGGTAATAGAATCAAAAAATATATTGAAGTAGAGTATGTATTCCAGGAACTGAAAAATGTTCCTGAAGGCTGCACGATTCCAGCAAACCGACATAAACCATGGGGAACTGGGCAGGCTATTCTTGCCTGCAAAGGTATCGTCAATGAACCATTTGCAATTATCAATGCTGATGATTACTATGGTAAAATTGCTTTTCAGAAACTGCACGATTTCTTATTGACAGCAGATACTTCAAAAGCTGAATTTACAATGGCTATGGCTGGATTTATCCTAAAAAATACATTAAGTGATAATGGTACAGTAACAAGAGGAATCTGTATAGAAAATGATGAAGGATATCTGACAAAAGTCATTGAAACCAAAGGTATCATCATGAATAAAGATGGTCAGTTAGACTGCGAAACAAGAGAAAGCAAAGACATTATTGATCCTGATAATCGTGTTTCCATGAATATGTGGGCTGGTTTCCCTCATTTCATTGATTATCTGGAAGATGGTTTCAAAGCATTCTTAATGGATGATACAGAAAACCCTATTACCAAAGAATACTTACTGCCTATTATTGTTGATCAGCTGATTCAGGAAAAACGTGCTTCTGTAAAAGTTCTGCAGACAACAGACTGCTGGTTTGGTGTCACTTATCCTGAAGATAAAGAACTTGTTGTTAAAGCAATGAAAAATCTGATCGATCAAGGTGTTTATCCCGAAAAATTATGGAAATAGTAATGAACCCCTAGGGGCAATGTCATTAAGTTAATAAACTAATGATATAGAGGATTACATGAATATGTACTCCTCTTTTTATTTTTTTGAAAAACATGTTGACTTTGAAACACAAGTGTGTGGCCTATTATTTATTCTTTCCAATAAATAATAGG
>CASETM010000020.1 GCA_949290865.1 uncultured Bacillota bacterium | reverse complement strand
TGTATTTCTAGTGATATTGATCATCACTGAATCATGTTCTTCCAGTGAAATAAATCGACTGCTGACCTTAACAGGTGTAAATCCTAGATCAGCAGCCAATGTAACCAGATCATATGCCTTTGTTTCATTTCTTCTTTCTTTAATATTCACTTAAGTTACCTGCCTTTCATAAATTAAAAGGGAGAGAGGTATCGCCGACTATCGTCTATTGTTTATTTGTCTTTTCAGGGCGAAAACCTCACTTTATCATACAACTTCAATTCTTGAACATTTGACATTAAAAATATAATGACGATTTCCATCATTGTTATCCAACAGCTTATTTGTTCCTTCTCCTTCGATAAAAACTGTTTTATCTGTGTAATCTTTCTTTACAAGTTCATCAACAAACGAACCCCAGATCGAACATCGCACATGGGATTCATATTTATCAAATGCATTTTTACAAGCCAATGTAAAATTACATACCTTTCTGTCTCCAACTTCTTTGACAGTCAATTCACTGTTGATTTTTTCACATAAAATAACTTTAAACATATAAGTCCTCCATTTTATTTTTCTATACAATTCATGATTTCAAGTATTCTATTAAGATCATCCACTCCATTGTAAATAAGTGTCACTCTATTCTTAGTCACCTTTACTTTAGTTGAATACTTCTCTCTAAGTAACGTTTCTACGTATTCAAAAGATATATCTCTTTCTTTTTTAGACATTTGTTTTTTCCCTCTTGCTAAATTGATATATTCCTGGGCAGTCTTACCACATACCCCCAAATATCCGCCTATCCATACTCTGGTTTCCATTCCTTTTGGCTTTCTGTCCGGCTCACTTTCTAGAATTTTTAATAATATCCTGGTTATTTCAACCAGTTCTGCTTTACTCATGTTTCTTTGAGCATTTGAAGCAATGATCTGAATCAATTCATTATTTTCACAATCCGGTTTTGGATAGACAATGCAGTTAATCTCTGGTTCGATTAAATCATCCATATACAGCTGCAACAAAGCATTATAACGACGATGTCCACCTATTAAAATATAATGATCATCATCCTGATAGACTTCCAAAGGTTTTAATAATCCATCTTTTTTGATATTTTCTTTCAATTCATCGATATCTCTTTGTTCAAAAATGTTATGATCATTTTCTTTTATATCTTCAATATCAATTTTTCTAAGTCCGAGCAGATGATTCATTTTAGGTTGCATATTCTGTAAATCCGTTAAGCTCATATATATCACCTACTGTCCCTTCTCTAATATTTCTTCTGCAAATCTTTTATAGTCATCAGCAATTTTGCTCTTGGTATCAACTAACAGCTGACAGGACATAGCTGATTTGGAAGCAACAGCGTCCTGATAGCCTATTGTAGTATTCAAAACCTTAACTTCATATAATTTATCTGTTGAACTGAATATTCCTCTGATTTTTTCAATGAAAGCACTATAAAGAGGTCTCTTGCCTCTAGGAATCATGTTAAATAACACATAGATCTGATAAAAGCATTCAAAGTCATTCATTAGATTTTCCAGTTCATTCATCGTTTTGATAAAACCTGCAAGTTCAAATCTTCCAATCTTTAATGGAATAATGACTTTATCACTAGTAAATAAAGTATTTAGAGTGATCGTATTAAATGTTGGTGCATTATCAATGACAACATAATCAAATTCTTTTCTAACATCTCTTAATGCCTTCTTTAGACGGTTATGCTGCATTTTATTGGCAGCTTTGATAAGCTGGTCTGTATTGATCAGTCTTGTTTCTGTAGAAGGAATAATAGACAGATTTTCATAATCAGTAGCATATATTGCTTCTTTGATCTGACACTGTCCTAAAAGAACATCATTGATATCATATTCATAGAATGCATCACCTAATGCTTCTTCAAGCCATTTTAATGGTTCTTGATTATCAAACTCTTTTTCTATAAATTTTGATAGATTGATATCATTTACTTTTTTGTCAAAATAGCTTGTTGCATTGCCCTGTGCATCTCCATCTATAAGCAAGACACGGTATCCCTTTCTACTTAAACTCACTGCTGAATTAATACTTGTCTGCGTTTTTCCAACGCCACCTTTTTGATTGATTACACTTATAATTTTCATTTTCTTTTTCCTTAATCCAGCTTTACTGGAACCTTTCTGCTTTTATTTTGTTTCTTTTTTGTTTTATAAACAAATATACAAATTTTCTACCCGGTAAAATTACCGACTAGAACATGACTTCAATAATATTCTGTTGCCACCATTTATAAAGATAGTCTTTCATATCATCAAAAGAACTGCTCTTTTCATGTGCCATCTCATCAACTTTTTTGCACCATTCTTCATTGATTACCTTTATTTCTGAAATTGTTAAAAGATTTCCCAATTTCATATGCTCAATAAAAGATCGGATAATTTCATTGATTTTCCTGATAACTATATTTCTTTGTTGTTTATATTTTTTAACCGCCGAACTATCATCTTTATCAATGGTAATTCTTGAAACAATATTAACGATCAGCTCGTGATACTGATTGTCTTTAATGACAGTCGCTACTGCATTCTTTAATCTTCGAGTTAATTCCTGAATCGTTTTATAAACAAAGATTCTATCTTCAACTGCTTTGACCTCAACAATTTCATATATTTTATGACCACTACTATCCAGTATAAGATCACCCTTTTTAGCTTTTAATACAGCATCAGGATGATCTTTTTTACATAATTTTTTTGTCTTTTGATTATAGTAATAATCACGCTGATATTTCTTTAGACATCTGTTTGCTCTTTTATACACGTATCTTGTAAAACAGATAATCTCTGCATACCTTCCTTTACCTTCAGTGATTATTTTATAAACATATAGGTCTTTTAAAAATCGTTTATCGATTTCTAACATTGTTTCTCTTACAAACTCATCAACTCTTTTATCAAAAATATCAGGAATCATGATCTTCAGATAATAGCCAAAAATATTACGATACTGATTATCTTTTTCAAAATTCCTTAAATGCTTCTTTTTATATCTCAATAACTTATAGATATCTTTCTTCCATGTTTTAGAATTAGCTTTAAAATTCTTTTCTTCCTTAATAAAATTCAATACACTTTTTTCATCATCAAAAGTATCGAATCTTAAATAAACATTATTACTTATCATTTTTCCTCTCTCCCGCTGGTAAATAGACAACTAAGCTTTTCTTACTTGTTTTTTTATATCTTCAGTTCATAGGAAGTGGTCATATACTGTTCCAGTTCATCACTGTGTTCTTCCAACAAATAAAAGATAGCTTCCTGCATTTCCAAAGGTGTCACACCCCTGGGAAAATACTGTCTTAATTTACTGGCTTCCAATTTTAATTTTTCCTTTTGATTTGGCTTTTCCTGCAATAATTCATCATAGATGGTTTCTTCATCCAGCTCATCATCCTGGGCCAGTTCTTTAAAGAATTTAGCCTGAGATAAACTGGGTGTTGCATCAAGTTCTTCTATAACTTTTAAAAGCATTTCCTGTTGTTTATCATTTAAAAATGAAAGTTCATATGCAGGACGAATAGCTATTCTTTCTTCATCGACAAGGTCTAATAATCCTTTATTTAAATAAGTTAATCGAATATATCGATAAATTTGTCTTTTACTTGTTCTTTCTTGATTAGCTATTATCTGTGCCGAATGTGTACTGTAGTTTGTTCCCACTGGGCACAAAGTTGTTTCATCTATGAACTTCTTACCCTGATGCTTTAAAACCTCATTTTTCATTCGATAGGCAAATGCTAACTCACTTTTCAATAATTTTCTTCTATGCAAATTGCTGTCAACCATCATGACTACTGCTTCATCATCATTAAGATCAACTATTCTGACGGGCACATTGCTAATGTCAGCCAATTGACAGGCTTTCATTCTTCGATGTCCAGATATGACTTGATACCTGTCGTCAATCTTTCTAACAATCAATGGTTCATCAACTCCTCTTTCCATGATACTTTTTTGAAGATTTCTTAGATCTTCATCTATTCTTACCTGATATGGATGATTTGGAAATTCATCTAACTGTTGTAGATTCACCACCTTATATACATATTCCATATAGTTCACCTGCCTAATAAAAAAACGGATACCTTAAATTCATAAGATATCCGCAAAATTTTTTATTTAATTTTAAAAAAGTTATTAAACATTTATTACCAATACTGAACAAAATTACAGTCTCATTAAACTAACATGAACTATATAAAAGAAAATAAAATATGCTAAAAATTCGTACCTTTGATTTTAAAAATTTTATATTTTAGACTGTTATTGCAACAAAGTCAATTTATAAGGCTTCTTCAAGGAGGTGAAATTTAATATGTCATATGAATATCAGGATAAATCCCTGCCAAATCGTTTTAAACAGTGTCGTATTGAAGCAAATATTGATATAAAAACTATGTCAAATTTGTTAGGAGTTCAAAGACGATCTATCAGAAAATACGAATCATCTCAAACTATTCCCAGTGCTCCTAATCTAGTTAAAATGCATCAAGCTTATAAAGTATCTCTAGATTTTCTGATGCATATTGATGATTATCGCAACCATATTGAATATATTAATAAAGCATTGGGCATTGATGATGAATTACTGAAACTCATATCTTCTGTAAACAATTTAAACCATATAAAAAGAATAAATAACTTTATCAAAATTCATTATAAGGAGTATACATTATGAAACCAAAAAAAGAATATAAAACACGTTTACAAATAGCTAGATTAAATGCTGGATATAGTCAAGCTGATGTTCAAAGAATTTTAGGTTTTCTAAACAGAAAGACTTTATGTGCCTATGAAAAAGATGTACTTAATCCTACTAACAAAGTATTGTGTTTACTACCTCAATTATATGGTGTTAGTCTTGATTATATTTATAAAGAAGATAATTATCAAAATCATGATGACTTTGTTACAAAAGTTCTTCTTTTAGATAGCAATTCTATAACAACATTAAAAAATCTAAAAATGAATAATGTTAATTTGTCTGATTTAAAAATATTTATCAAACAATTGGAGGATTAATATGAGCATATATGAAAGAAAAAAGAAAGACGGATCACTTTCCTTCGATATTACTGTTTATGATGGATATCAAATTGATAAAAAAGGAAACTATGTTCAAAAAAGAAAATACAAAACTTTTTCTCCACCCAAAGATATGGGGATTCGTAAAGCTAGAAAAATAGCCAAAGAAATTGAATCTGAAATGCAATACCAATTTGAAAAACAACAAAATCTTGGCTCAGAAAAAAAACTATCTGAAGTCTGGGAATGGTATAAAACTTACTACGCTCCAAACAATTTAAGAGATGCTACTTTTATTGGAATGGAAAACATTGTTAACTCAAAGATTTTACCAAAACTAGGTCATCTTAAAATTGGTGATATTACCACTAATAGAGTAACAATGTTTTTAAATGAAATATCAATTATGACAGATCCAAAAACTGGCAAACCATTGAAACCTAAAAAATACTATAAGGATTCAAAGGATGGATTAAAGATAATCCATGCAAAAATGCTATTAAACCAAAGAAAAATCGAAGTAAGAAATTACCACCACTTGAACCTGAACAAATCCAAGATATTTTACACAAAACTGAAGAATTTGATGTTTGCAATGCCATTATCCGATTTCAAATCTATACAGGAATGCGTATTGGCGAAACTTCAGCTTTGACCTGGAATGATATTAATTTTAATAAACGTACTATTAATATCAATAAAACGGTCAATTTTCCTAGAGGAGGTGCTATAGTAGGACCTCCTAAAACAGAAAATAGTTATCGAACTTTAGGAATGTCTGATACGATTTATAGGTTATTAAAAATGGTCAAAGAAGAACAAAATGAAAGAAAAATATATCTTAAAAATGTTTATCAAGATAAAAATTTAGTTTTTACTAATCCATTTGGTGATTTTATCCATCGTAATAGTGTTGGAACTCGTCTAAATAAAATAAAAAAAGGAACTGATTATGAATATGTAACAGTTCACTTTTTAAGACATGTTAATGCAACATTACTTTTAATGAATAATGTCGATATCAAAGTTGTATCTGCTCACTTAGGACACAATGATATATCTACTACCGCTGACATCTATGCAGACGTTTTAAATTCAATGAATCAAAAAGTTGCACAACTTATCGATTTTGATCTTGAAAAGCTAAAAAATGAGTAATTTTGGTTTATTATTTTGTAAAATAAGCCAAAATAAACACAAAATAAACCGAAATTATAATATTCCATCAAAAAAACGTTGATTTTATCAACGTTTTTTGTCTTTTTGTATTATTCTCCGATAATATTCATCATATCTTTCTGGAAAACTTCTGTTTTTGCTGCTGCATCATCAGCATCTTTACCTTTGATTGAGAAGTAGAACTTACATTTTGGTTCAGTTCCTGAAGGTCTTGCAGCAATCCATGATCCATCTTCTAAGTAGTATTTCAATACATTAGATTTTGGCAGATCAATTGTTGTTCCATCAGAACGTGTGCTGTTTCCATAGTCTTCAGCCAAAACAACTTTCACTCCACCGATTTGTGCAGGGGCATCTTTTCTTAAGTTATCCATGATTTCTTTGATTCTGGCAGCTCCAGCAGCTCCGGCTTTAGATAAAGCAATCTGAGTTTCCTTGAATGTACCATGTTTTGCATATAATTCATTTAAAACATCGATTAAATCTTTACCTTGTTTCTTATAGAAGTTACCCGCTTCAGCAGCTGTTAAAACAGCCTGAACAGCATCTTTATCTCTAACGAAATCTTTGATAACGCAACCATAAGATTCTTCATATCCAAATACAAAGACTTTTTCTTTAGTTGCTTCATATTTACGGATCTTATCCCCGATAAACTTAAATCCAGTTAATGTCTTTTCAACATCAACACCATAGCTTCTTGCTACTAGTTCACCTAAATCAGAAGTTACGATTGTATTATACATAACCGCATTAGAAGGTAATGTTCCTTTTTCTTTCATCTGACTTAAGATATATTCTAGATAAACAGCAGCAGACTGGTTACCTGACATCAGAACATATTCACCATTATGTTTCGCAACAACACCTAGACGGTCTCCATCAGGGTCAGTGATAACAACTACATCAGCGTCCACTTCTTTGGCTTTTTTGATAGCCAGTTCATAAGAAGAAGGCACTTCAGGGTTTGGTGATTTTGTATTAGAGAAATCTGGATCTGGTGCACATTGTGCCAATACTGGTACCAGATCATATCCCAGTCTTGTCAAGCATGTTCTAACGGCAATATTTGATGTTCCATGCTGTGGTGAGAACACGATCTTGAAATCATTTTTATCCATACCTGGATTAACTTCAATAGCCATAACTTCCTTATAGTAAGCTTCATCAACTTCTTCACCAATCCATGTAATATATGGATAAGCTTCTTCATCAGATAAAACTTTGATATTTAATTCATCATCAACTTCATTAACATATTTTACAACCTGATCAGCTGCTTCTGGAAGTAACTGACATCCAGTATCATCGTACACCTTATATCCATTATGTTCTTTAGGATTATGACTGGCAGTAATCATGATCCCACCAGCACATTTTAAATAACGTACTGCAAATGACAGTTCTGGTGTAGGTCTTAATGATTCAAAAATGAATGATTTCACTCCGTAGGTTGCCAATACTTTTGCTGATTCAATCGCAAATTTATATGACATATGTCTATTATCGTAACCGATTGCAACCCCTTTTTCCTTACCATCAGGTAATGATGCGATATATTTCGCAAATCCCACATTAGCCTTTTGAATAACATAGATATTCAGTCTGTTTGTACCTGCCCCTAAGATACCTCTCATCCCAGCAGTCCCAAATTCAACATCTGTATAGAATGCATCTTCTTTTGCAGTTTCATCCATACTTAACAATTCTGCTTTTAATGATGGGTCCAGATCTTCTTTGCTGACCCATTTTTGATATTTTTCTTCGTAATTCATTTATGTCACCTCTTATCTATTAGTATATCAAAGCTAGAAATTAAAAACCATAAAAAAATGTAACCGTTTTAATTTTTTTTCAAATTTCTATTTTCTGACAACATTTCCCGTTGTTGCCTGCAGAAAATCGATGATTTCATCAGCACAAACGACCATCTGCAGACCTCTTTTTCCTGCTGAAAAAGCTACTTTTTCCTGAGTGCAAATACTTTCATCAATATATGTCGGAAACTTCTTTTTCATTCCTACTGGTGAACATCCACCCCTGATATATCCAGTCACTTTTAACAGATCTTTCTGATGAATCATTTCCACATTTTTCTTACCTGCCAGCTTAGCCAGTTTCTTAAGATCGATTTCTTCTAAAACTGGGATGCAGCAAACAAGATAATCATGATGATTATCCTGCAGGACCAGCGTTTTAAAGATCTGGTCAGCATCAAGATCGACCTGATCGATAATATGATGTCCACTTAAATGTTCTTCATCATATTCGTATTCTTTTAATTCATATTTGATTTTTGCTTTATCAAGCAAACGCAGCGCATTTGTTTTTACCTGTTTTGCCATATCCATACCCCCTACCAGATTATAACACAGTTATCTTCATTATTTTTTTGTTTATTTTCCATATATAAATCAAGTATAATGAAACTGTGGTGATCAAAATGAAAAAAGATATGATAAAAGCATTAAAAATAGCAGTAGCCTGCTGTTTCAGCATTATGATTGCTGAATTATGTCAGCTGGATTTTTCAGCAAGTGCTGGTATCACAGCCTTACTGACAATAACTGACAGTCGCAAAAAAACATTGACCCTGGCAATTCAGCGACTATTTTCTTTCTGTGTTTCTATTGCAGTCGCCATTCTTGTCTTTCAAGCGACGCAGATTCACTGGATCACTTTTAGTATCTATATTTTCTTTGTTGTCTGGATTTCCTATTATTTTCAATGGCATGGTACGATTTCTGTCAATGCTGTCATGGGAACCCATATCCTGTTTTCCCCTGAAGTAACATCGGCTTTTATTGTCAATGAATTCTATCTGATCTTTATCGGCAGTACTTTTGCTATTATCATGAATATGATCATTCCCAAAAGAACGTATCGTGAACTAATCAATGAGGATATTAACTATATAGAATCATCATTTATCTCTTTATTTCAGCATATCAATACATATCTGTTAAACCAGGATAATACCACATTAGATGTATGCATTCAAAAACTTGAAGATTATATCGAATCAGCTATTCAGACAGCCATTGAAAATAACGAGAATATCAATCAGGAAGAAAGTCGAAAATACGTCCACTACTGTGACATTCGTTTAGAACAGGTTTATCTGCTGGAAAATATTTCGTTTAAGTTCAAACAGATTAAAAACCTGTGTGAAATCGATATCATCAACCTGACTTATCTGATCAATGAAATCATCGATGATCTGGCAAGCCAGAAAAAACCGCATCATCATAAAAATCAGATTCAGCTGATCAAACAGTGTTTCTTTAATAATATGGATAACATCGAAGACAAAGCTATCTTATACGGTGTCGTCTTAGATTTGGAAGAATTTGTTGAAAAACAGATTGTTCTGATGCAGTATAACGTATAAAACCCAGAGCACGCTCTGGGTTTTCAGTAAGAAAAAAAGAAATCACCAGGATTTCTTTTAACTGCTTTATTATTCAGCAACTTTTTGTTCTTTGATAACTTTAGCAATAGAAGCAATTACATCTTCTTCGTCATCACCTTCAGCCACGATAGTCACTGTAGCTTTTGTTGGTACACCTAAAGACATAACTCCCATGATAGATTTCAAGTTAACTTCTTTATCATTATAGATTAATTTAATATTGCTAGTAAATTTGCTAGCTTGATTTACTAAAATAGTAGCTGGTCTTGCATGTAATCCAACTGGATCAGATACTGTGAAAGATAATTCTTTTGCCATTATATGACTCCTCCTTAAAATTTCTATGCACTCATTATAGCATTTAATTTATGTGATTTCCACCTATTTTCTAAAAAAATTAAAGCGTTTACATTACGATACAAATCATCCTCATAAATTGAGGATTTTTTTGTTTATTTAATTTTTATTTCTTTAATATTGTTTAAAGTAATCGTCGTTAATCCCGCTTCATCTGTTTCTGTAACAATATTTTCCTGATTCAGATAATCTTCAACATTTAATTCAATCGTACGGTCATCATCCAAGATCAGTTTGCATCTCGACATTCTTTCTAAAGAAATAGGAATATTAACAATTTCATCATCTTCTTCAATTCCCAAATCTTTCATAATCACTTCCACTTCTTCACTGGCATTGTAATCATTGGCAACAACTTTTTTTGCCACTTCCATCGGTCTGATTGGTTTATGATCCATGACCAGTTCGATCATCTCTTTTTTGACAGCTGCTGTCGGTTCACCATCAAAAACATGATACTCACTATCTACTTTCTTAACGACCTTGTTGACAATACTCATTTTCTGCTTATCAGTCAGTTTAGGTTCTCCTTTAATATACTGATCATTAAGGTAGTAACCTGGTTTACCATCAATCATAAATCTTTTTTCGATCAGTGAGATCGTATTTTTATCAAGATTGAGAATGATTGCTTCTTCAACAGCTGCTGTTTTTGCTGGCAGACATTGCTGCATTGAAAAACGGATATTCTGCTTCCCCTCAATTTCTTCAATTACAGAAATTGGCATCAGCTTATAGTTGATCTTGATGATCAGCATCATCTTTTCACCATCGACCTTACATTCAATAAATAACAAATTTGAATTTGGCATTTCTTCAACTCGACGGGCAACATCAAAGATTTCCTGAGAAATCAGTTTCGAGTTGATAATAAATGTTTCATCATCTTCAGTCATTTCTTTTGCCAGTTTTAAAAGATGATGTTCACTGCCTACAATCAGTTCTTTAATTGATGTATTGGTCAGACATTTTTCGATTTTCTTATCATAATATTCTGTTGTTGTATGTTCCAGATCAATAAAACTTTCTGAATATATGACCTGATTATGTTCATGATCCAGCATATGGATCAGTATTTTATCAATAATTGTTGTATTCATTTTTATCACCTTTTAAAGTATATCATAAAATCAGATTTTAAGATATAATGGTTTTGGTGATATAAATGAAAATAATGATTGCAGATGCCAAAACACTCAAAATTCAGTCTTATCCAATAATCGGTCAAAAACCACTATTTGAAGAAAAGGCAACTTATTTAAGAAAAAAACTGCAAAAACTGGATCCAAGAGAAATTCACGAACTGATGAATATATCTTTTAAACAATCTGACCTAATTTATGATTATTTGCACAATGATGAACATTATCCAGCTTTATGTCTTTACGATGGAGTTGTTTTCAAACAGCTGATGATCAGTCAATATCATCAGGAAGAACTTGAATATATTGAAAAACACCTGCTAATCAATTCACCACTTTATGGTATTTTACGCTATAATGATCTGATTCAGTTCCATCGTCTTGAAATCAAACATAAACCAGATGGACTATCTTTATATGATTACTGGAAAAATGACATCGATGATTATTTAAAAGATGAAGATTACATTTTATCCTTAAGCACAAAAGAGTATGAAAAAATGATTCATCATCCCCGCCTTATACAGGTTGATTTTATTGAACTGTCAGGTGACAAAATTAAAAGAACTGCTGTCTATCTCAAAAAAGCCAGAGGACAAATGCTTGATCAAATGATCAGACATAAGATAAAAAATCTTGAAGATATTAAAAAAATCGTTGTTGATGATTATCATTATGATAACAATCGTTCCAATGACCACAAACTGGTCTTTGTCAGAAACGAAAAAATTAAATATACACATCTATAAAACAAATATAATTTATTGTATAATGAAAAAGAGGTGATTAAAGATGTCAAAAGTAGGTGTCTTGGGCGCAGGAACATGGGGAATCGCTGTTGCCAGAATCTTGTGTGCCCACCATGATGTGACCGTATGGTCTGCACTACCCGAAGAGATTGACTATATCAAAAAACATCACACACATCCAAAATTAAAAGAAATCATTATTCCTGATAACATGAAACTCACAACCAATCTTGAAGAAGCATGTGCGGGTGAATATATTATTTTAGGAGTGCCTTCAGTATTTGTCAGAAGTACCGTAGAAAAAGCCAAAGACTATATCAATGATCAGATTTTGATTGACCTGGCAAAAGGAATCGAATTAGATTCTTTATATACAATGTCAGAAATCATTAAGGATGTCTTAGGAAAAAGTACAAAACTTGTTGCTCTTTCCGGTCCAACACATGCTGAAGAAGTTGCACGAGATATGCCTTCAACAATTGTTTCTGCCTGCAATAATCTGGAAGTTGCAGAAAAGGTACAGAATCTTTTTGTAGGAACATGTATGAGGGTCTATACAAATATTGATGTTATTGGTGTCGAATTGTGTGGTGCTTTAAAAAATATTATTGCTTTAGCTGCAGGAATTTCAAACGGTCTGAATTTTGGCGATAATACCAGGGCTGCTATTATTACAAGAGGGTTATCGGAAATTACCCGTTTAGGTTTATCAATGGGATGTCTGGAACAGACCTTCAATGGTTTAGCCGGTATTGGCGATCTGATCGTTACAGCAACAAGCACGCACAGTCGCAATTTCACTTGTGGGACATTAATCGGGCAAGGCTATAAACCTGAAGAAGCCATTAAAAAAGTAGGTATGGTTGTTGAAGGAATCAACGCTCTTCCTGCTGCCATGCAGTTGGCAAAAAGAAATAATGTTGAAATTCCTATTATCAACGCTGTCAATGAAGTGATCAATCATGGTGCCGATCCAAAAGAAACAGTTAACACTTTGATGAACAGAGACAGAAAAACAGAGTTAACCAGATCTATATCAGATATCAATTACGAAAACAGTATTATTCGAAGCAAAAGAGGGTTAGGTATGAAAAGAGTTATTACTTATGGTACATTTGATTTACTTCACTATGGCCATATCAATTTACTGAAAAGAGCAAAAGCACTAGGAGATTATCTGGTTGTTGTTGTTTCAACTGATGAGTTTGTTGAACATGAAAAACACAAAAAATGTTACTTCAATTATGAACAGCGAAAAGGATTACTTGAATCTATTCGTTTTGTTGATCTCGTTATTCCTGAAGAAAGCTGGGAACAGAAAATCCAGGATATCAAGGATTATCATATTGATACATTCGTCATGGGAGATGACTGGAAAGGGAAATTTGATTATCTAAGAGATGAAGGTGTTGAAGTCATTTATCTGCCTAGAACACCAGAAATCTCGACAACACAGATCAAAGAAGATCTTCATAAAGATAAAAAAGGTGGTTAACCACCTTTTTTGATAAACAAAAAACGAGTTAGTTATAAATACAACTCGTTTTATTACAATATTCTAAAAAAAGAATGTCCAGTATCCCTGAATAAATATAAACAGAATGATACATGGTAATACATATTTTAAATACAGCTTTGTCCATTTTGGGAATTTTATACCACTGCCACTATTTGCCTCATCTAGAAAATTATCAAATCCCCATCCATATCTTGAAGTACAGAAAATCAGATAGGCCAACGATCCTAATGGCAAAAAGTTATAAGTCACCAAAAAATCTTCCAGATCCTGAATCGTTGTTCCTAGACCAAAAGGCTGAATACCATTAAGAACATTAAATCCCAGTGCACAAGGCAACGATAAAACAAAAATAAGCACAAGATTGATGACAACCGCTTTTTTTCTTGACCAGTGAAACAGATCCATGCCAAAAGAAATGATATTTTCAAAAACAGCAATTATTGTTGATAAAGCTGCAAAGCTCATAAAGACAAAGAACAAACAACCCCACAACTGACCCATCCACATTTCATTAAAAATGCTTGGCAAAGTAATAAACACCAGACCAGGGCCACTTTCAGGATTCACCCCAAAAGCAAAACAGGCTGGAAAAATAATCAGGCCAGACATAATGGCGACAACAGTATCTAAAGTACAAACACTGATTGTTTCTCCTAATAGTCTTCTTTTTTTATCAATATAGCTGCCAAAGATGGCGATAGCACCAATGCCTAGACTTAACGTGAAAAACGCCTGTCCCATCGCCGCAAAAATAACTTCTAAAAGACCATACTTCTGAATTGATGAAAAATCAGGTACCAGATAAAACAAAAGACCTTCTTCCCCGCCTGGCAAAGTCACGGCTCTAATAACCAAAACAAGAATAATCACAAACAGCGAAGACATCATAACCTTTGTGATCTTTTCTACACCATTCTGTAATCCTAAAGAACAGATTCCAAACCCTAGAGCTACAACCACAATCATCCAGAAAATCTGTAAAAAAGGATCCTGTAATGACTGATTAAAAATATTGGCAACCCCCTGAGACTGAACCCCAATAAAATCACCATTTAGCATCTTCACAAAGTAAGAAAGCATCCAGCCACCAACTGTTGTATAAAACATCATTAACATATAATTTCCAGCTGCCTGAAAATATCCAATAAAACGCCAGTTCTTTTTGGCAGGAAGAATTGTTTCAAAAGCTTTGACACAGCTTTTCTGACTGGCTCTTCCCACTGCAAATTCCATCGTCATGATCGGTGCTCCCAGAATTATCAGGAAAACCAGATAAATCAAAACAAACAAAGCTCCTCCATATTTACCAACGATATAAGGAAAACGCCAAACGTTCCCAAGTCCAATAGCACATCCCGCGGAAATCAGAATAAATCCAAGTCGTGATGAAAACTTTTCTCTTTCCATACATATTCCCTTTCTTTTCCATAAAAATTTTATATAAATATTATTGAAAGTCAATATTTTAAGAAATCTATATCATGAAAAGAACAAATGAAAAAAGATGTCATCATTACTGATAACATCTTCTTAAAAACAGTATAGTATATACTATTTTCCAAAATATCTATCTAAAAGACCTTTTAGAGCTTTACCATGACGAGCTTCATCTCTAGCCATTTCATGTACTGTATCATGAATTGCATCTAAATTGTTTTTCTTAGCACAAGTTGCCAATTCAACTTTTCCAGCTGTTGCTCCGAATTCACAGTCTACACGCCAAGCTAAGTTATCTTTAGTTGTCGCTTTCATGTTAGGTTCTAAATCTTCACCTAATAATTCAGCGAATTTAGAAGCATGTTCTGCTTCTTCCCAAGCAGCTTTTTCCCAGTATAAACCAATTTCAGGATATCCTTCTCTATGAGCAATTCTAGCCATGCATAAGTACATACCTACTTCTGAGCATTCTCCTTCAAAATTAGCTTTTAACTGATCAAAGATATATTTTTTATCTTCTTCTGAAATATCTGGATTATTTTTTACTGTTTTTGCATAAATTCCATATTCATGTTCTGCAGCGAGAGTTAATTCACCTTCTACTTTTTTGAATTTGTCAGCACCAACATGACATACTGGACATTCTGCAGGAGCAGCATCTCCTTCATAAACATAACCACATACTGTACATACAAATTTTGCCATTTTCTTAATCTCCTTTTCATATTTATCACTCCTTATTAGGAATGATTCCTATTTAATTATAACATGATACACAATAATGTCAATTCATATCGCTTGATTTCATTAAAAAAATATCTCCACTGTTTTCAATCAGCATAGCGTTACCATCAATTTCATTAGATACACATAATGGATCATCATTCTTTAATAAATATCCTGTCAATGGATACTTTGCATTTTTTATTGTCAGCAATGATTCATCAACAGCAAAAAATGAAATATATCGATAACCATCACCTGTAATTTGATGCGTTCCCGGTTTTAACAGGCTGATTTCATTTTGCTGATCAATAATCTTTATATCAATATCCCGATATTTCTTTAAAAGACAGATGACTGCAAAAAAATGATCCAGCCTTCCTCCGGTTACACCATAAAGTTCAATCTGGTCATAACCTTGATCAAGTGCATAATCAATAGCAGCATGCGTATCAGTAACATCTTTTCTGGCAGGCAAGATCTTTAAGTTCAGATCCTCTAATATGCTTTTATCTTTCAACGAATCAAAATCACCAATACTAAAAACAGGTTTGATATTCTGTTTAAACAGTTCTTCAATACCATGATCAACACCTATATAATCAATATCTTTTGGTAAACAGAAATGATCCAGATGAGTTGCACAAATTCCTATTTTCATTTCAGTGACGCAATACTTTCCTGATAGCTATCACTGTTAAAAACATAACTTCCCGCTACCATGACATCCGCTCCTGCCTCTTTGCACAGCTTGCCGGTTTCAGCATTGATACCACCATCAACCTCAATAAGATAATGATATTGATGATGATCTCTCATATTTTTTAAGCTTTTTATTTTTGATAATGCTAAAGGCATGAATGACTGTCCTCCAAATCCTGGTTCAACCGACATCACTAGAACAACATCCAGCAGTTCCAGATAATCTGCAATCTCTGTTACCGGCGTATCCGGTTTGATACTGATTCCCACCTGGACATGACGATCTTTGATCTTTCTGATCAGTTCCTGTGTCTGTGCCTGATCTTTCATTGCTTCAATATGGAAAACAATCAGCGATGCACCACTGTCAATAAAATGATCGACATATTTTAATGGTTCACTGATCATCAAATGAACATCTAAAAACATATCTGTTACTTTAGCAACATCTTTTAAAATACTGTAACCAAAAGAAATATTGGGGACAAAATGACCATCCATGACATCATAATGAATCCAGTCTGCTTTGGCTTTTTCAATGGCATCAATTTCATCTTTCAAGTATGCAAAATTGGCCGAAAGTAACGATGGTGCTATTTTAATCATAAAAATGCTCCTTCCTTTTCTTAATTTCATGAAGCATCGATAAATAATGCTCATATCTTTCTTTTGCTATTTTATTCTCTTCTACCGCGTGTTTAACAGCGCAATTCGGTTCACTGTCATGTAAACATCCTTTAAACTTGCATTGGTAAGACAACGTTGCAAAATCGTGATATGCAACCGCTGCTTCAACAGGATCCATTTCCAATTCTAAAGAAGAAAATCCAGGTGTATCGGCAACATAACCATCATAAAGATTCATTAATTCTACGTGCCTGGTCGTGTGTCTTCCTCTCCCCAGTGCCTGTGATATTTCACTCGTCTCCAGCTGCAGATTAATGTCTAAGGCATTGAGCAGGCTAGATTTACCTACCCCACTTTGACCGGTGATCACTGTCACTTTATCTTTGAAAAGCGCTTTAATTTCTTCAATTCCCTGATTATTTCTAACACTTGATTCTATCACCTGATAACCAGCGTTTCGATAATCATGGATATAGTCCATAATATGATCATCACCTTGTATATCCATTTTAGAAATAATAATCACTGGTGTAATATCATGATGTTCAATCAAAAGCAAAAATTTATCTAAGAGTACACTTGAAAAATCCGGCTCTTTTCTGGAAAACACCAGCAGTGCCTGATCAATATTGGCTATTGGTGGCCTTTTCAAAACATTTTTTCGCTCTAAAATCTTCATAAGGTAACCATCTCCATGGTTACCTTTTTGAAATTCAACAAAATCACCAACTACCGGTTTAATATCCTGTTTTCTAAATTTACCTCGTGCTCGGCACTGATGAACTGTTTTCCCATCATCTATATAGTAAAATCCTGCTAAAGCTTTAATGATACGTCCTTTTTCATATTTATTCGTCATAATAGTATATCGTAATGGTTGCTCCTTTTTTTACTGATGATCCAGCAGCAGGTGTCTGCTGATAAACAATACCCTGTTCGCCTTCCTTTTTGTCTCCCGCTTCAGGATTGACAACAAATCCAGCGCTTTCCAGATAAGCCTGTGCATCTTCTACCTTTTTACCAACAACATTTGGAACTTCAACATTATTCCCAATTGATACTGTTAAAGTAATATGTCTGTCCTTTTCATCAGGATCAATTTTATAGCCACTTGCCAGACTTTGACTAATGACTATTCCACTTTCTTTATCACTGCTTTGTTCAGATTTTGAAACCGTAAAGCCAATTGCCTCCAATTTCTGCTTTGCTTCATCAAAAGTCATACCCACATAGTTGTCCAGTACCGTATAACTTCCTTTAGAAATCGTCAACGTAATTGTTCTGTCTTCTTCTGTAGGATCTTGCTTATATCCTTTTTTTAGACTCTGATCAATGACGGTTCCAGCTTTTTCAGAAGAAATTTCCTTTTTGATATTGACCGTAAATCCCATTTCATCACTTTCCAGCTCTTCAGTAGCCTCATCCTGACTCATTCCGACATAATTGCCAATAACAATATATTTTCCTTTTGAAACAGTGATTTTAACAACATCACCCTCTTTAATTGAGCTTCCGCTTTTTGGATCAGTTTCAATAATTTCTCCTTCTTCATATTCATCAGATAGCTCCGTATAAACAGTTTTATCAATCGTTACACCATAATCTTCGAGAAGCTTTTCAGCTTTTTCCTGTGTCATTCCTAAAAGATCAGGCATAACATTAGCCTGTGTATTCCCTGCAAAAAGCATAAAATACACCGCAATAAAAACAATAACAATAAATGCAGCTGCCGCACCAAGAAGTACTTTTGGATTTACTTTCTTAAGTTTCTCAATAATTGATTTCTTCTTTTTCGGCTGTTCTTTGACAACTGTTTCTGGTTCTGGTTCTTCCTTTACAACTTCTTCATCGTCATTTTCAAATATTTTACGAGGACTGACAACAATCGTTGGGTCAGGTTCATCATGAACAAATACCAGTTTCTTTTCATCTGTTCGTGAAAGACATGTTTTTAAATCGTTTAACATATCAACAACATTGCGATAACGATCATTTAAATTTTTTGCTGTTGCCTTAATAATAATGTTTTCAACAGATTGAGGAATCGTTGGATTAAATTCCAGTAACGATGGCAAATCTTCCTGCATATGTTTCAAGGCAATATTGACTGGTGATTCACCGTTAAAAGGAACCTGTCCTCTTAATAGTTCATAGAAAACGATTCCCAAAGCATAAATATCACTTTGTACTGTTGCTTTCTCACCTCTAGCCAGTTCAGGTGCCAGATAATGCAAAGATCCCATGATCACATCAGTCTGCGTAAAATGACTGCCTGTTGAAATAGAAGCGATACCAAAATCAGCGATTTTCGCAACTCCTGAATCAGTAACAAGGATATTCTGTGGCTTGAGATCACGATGGATAATACCCATCTGATGCGCTCTGGCAGTACCAGAAAGCACCTGTTTCATGATATCGATAGCTTCCATAACATGCAAAGCGCCTCTTCTTAAAATCAAATCTTTTAAAGTCGTTCCTGGAACATATTCCATAACAATATAATATTGATTATTATCTTCACCAACATCATAGATTTCTACAATGTTTTTATGAGACAGCGCCGCTGCTGCGCTTGCTTCTCTTTGAAATCTGGCTATATAGACAGGATCCTTCGCTAATGATGTTCTTAATATCTTAATTGCAATCGTACGATTTAAAATCGTATCTTTAGCCAGATATACATCAGCCATACCTCCTTGTCCAAGCAAGTCAATAAGCTCATAACGTTCAGCAATTACCTTGTTCATGCTATATGCCTCCTTCTATTAATACTACAGCAATATTGTCACTTCCGCCCTGTTCATTGGCCTGGTTAATCAATTCATGTACTTTATTTTTAATCATATCTTTTTTTCTTAAAATCTTTATCATATCCTGTTCCGATAAATTATTATATAATCCATCACTGCAGATAAGTACGTTTCTGCCATTCAGATCAACTTTATTCATTTCTGGGACAATATCCATATCTGCCCCAATGGCCTGCATAAGAATATTTTTCTGTCGATGATTTTTCCCCTGTTCTTTAGAAATGGCACCTCTTTCAATCAGTTCATTAACCAGTGTATGATCTCTAGTCAGCTGTTCTATACCATTTTCATCATATAAATATATCCTGCTGTCACCAACATGACAGGTATAAACTTGCTCATCCATAACGACCGCAATAGCAGCAGTTGTCCCCATACCTTTGGTATCTTCATCCATATTGGCCATTCTTTTTACAATTTGATGTGCCTCTAAAACTGTATCCATCAGCCAGTTTTCAACTTCTTCTTCATCAATAAACGGTGGAATCCCTCTAAAGCATGTCAAAACATGATCCTCGACAACATGAGAAGCAATTTCTCCTGCCTTATGGCCTCCCATGCCATCACAAACCAATCCCAGGATCTGATCTTTGCCATTGATTGCTGCAACAGCCTGATCCTGATTTTTATTTCTGACTTTTCCAATATCGGTTAGTGCAAAATACTCCATTATATCACCCCACTACGTTTCGCTCTTAACTGACCGCACGCACCATCAATATCACGACCGTGTTCTTTTCTTACCGTACAGTTGATCTTTAATCGTAACAGTTCATCTTTGAATTCTTCAACGTGCTGACTGGCCTGATAACCATGCTCATCAACACTGTTATAAGGAATAAGATTAATATAGACATTCAGTCCTCTGACATAATGTGCCAGTTGTCTGGCACATGATAGAGAATCATTGATACCATTCAATAAAATATATTCAAATGTTACTCTTCTGTTTGTTACTTCAATATATTTTTTGATACTTTCTCTCAGAACATCCATATTATAGACTTTATTGACTGGCATCAGCTGATTTCTGATGTCATCATTAGGAGCATGCAAAGAAATCGCTAAATTGGTCTGCGGTCCTTCATGACTGTATCTTTCGATCATTGGTACGAGTCCACATGTTGAAATTGTAATATGTCTTGCACCAATGGCCAGACCATGAGGATGATTGATAATTCTCACAAACTTCATCACTTCATCATAATTATCAAAAGGTTCACCAGTTCCCATAATGACAACATGAGAAATACGAATCTGACTGTCTCTGGCAACCGCCATGACCTGATTAACCATTTCTCCAGCTGTCAGATTTCTCTGTTTCCTAAGTAGTCCACTGGCACAGAATGAACATTTCATATTGCAGCCCACTTGACTTGTTACACACAAAGACTGACCATAATCATGCTTCATCAGCACCGTTTCAATCAGATGTCCATCTTCCAGTTTAAACAGATATTTCGCCGTTCCATCAACAGATACCTGTTTTTCTTTGATTTCAAAAACATCGATTTTCATTTCCTGTGTCAGCTGTTCTCTTAAATCTTTTGAAACATTAGACATATCCTGAAAATCAAAAACCATTTTCTGATACAGCCATTGAAAGACCTGTTTTGCACGAAAAGGTTTTTGTTGAATGCTTTTAAAATAATCTGTAAGTTCTTCTAATGAATAGTTATATATGTGTTTCATAATCTTTTCCTTTTTATCATCTTGCAGATAAAGAAACCATCACTATGATATTCATAATTGAGAATTGTTCTTTTCTCGACAACTTCCATATCACGATGTTTTTCCGTAAAATCTGCTATCATATGATCATTTTCTTTTTTATTTATCGTACAAGTACTATACACCATTGTACCATTATTCTTCAATAAATCATATGCATTTTCCAACAATTTTGCCTGCAATGGAATCAGTTCATCCATCACTGATGAATCATGAAATTTTATTTCCGGTTTTCTTTTCAAGACTCCTAATCCTGAACATGGTGCATCCAGCAAGATCCTGTCAAACGTTTCTCGTGGATAAAGTTCAGATAAATACGTCGCATCATGGGTATGAATATGAACATTTGTCACACCGAGTCTTTGACAGTTATGAGCAATCAGTCTGGCTTTATGTTCATAAAGATCATAAACTTCGATTGTTCCGGTATTATTCATTAGTTGCGCCAGATGCGTCGTTTTACTGCCTGGTGCCCCACACATATCCAGAACATATTCCCCTTCCTGTGGAGCCAAAGTCAAAGCTGCCATTTGACTTGATTCATCCTGAATTGTCAAAAGTCCCTGTTTATAATATGCAGTATCGGCAATATTGCCATGACGATATAGCAAAGCATCCGGAGAAAGATATCCCTCGCAAAAATCTTTATCCTGCAGGATCATATCTTTACTGATTTTTAAAGTATTGACCCTGGCTGCTCGTACAGGACTTTTATTATTTTCTTCGCACATTTTCCGTGTGCTTTCCAGTCCATACTGTTTGATCATCATTTTGACCATCCATAATGGATGTGATGTAACAATTGCCAGCTGTTCAATGTCATCAAGCTGATCTGTTGATCTTAAATCATGTCTTTTAAAGTTTCTTAATACTGCATTAACAAACTGACTGGTATGATAATTTTCTTTTTTTGCCAGTTTGACCGCTTCATTGATAACAGCATATTCAGGAATCTTATCCAGAAAAATCAATTGATATAACGACATCAGCAATATTGTCCTGACTTTTCTTTTTATTTTTTTTCCCTGAATATATGGTTCCAGCTGATACTGCAAAAACAATAGATTCTGAATCGTCCCATAGACAATTCTCGTACAGAGATCTTTGTCCTGTCTGGACAGCTGACTGTTTTTTAATGTTTCATTTAATGTAATATTCAGATAGCTCTTATCTGTAAAATACTGATTAAGTATCTGATATGCATGTTTTCTTGCCATATTTATAATGTCGTGTATGGATTAAAATCACATACAACACTTACCTTTCCTTTTTTATAAAAATCATTCATTCTCTGTAAAACGGGATACAGTTCTTTACTGTCAGTCAGTTTTAACGTAATTCTTTTACGATAACGGTCATTGACCTTATAAATCGTACAGTTTGCCGGCCCAAGAATAACTGTTCCCTTTAACTGATTAAGCAGATACCGTTTGATCTGCATGGCATATGTTTCCGTTTCCGCTTCATTTTTACCCTGAATTAAAATACTGACCAGATGACAGTAAGGTGGATATTTTCCCAGTTTTCTGATTTTCATCTCTTCAGTATAAAAACGCTGATAATCATGTGTCTTTATGCACTGCAAAACAAAATGGTCTGGATTATAAGTCTGGATCATGACGATTCCCTTTTTGTTTCCCCTGCCACTTCTTCCTGAAACCTGCTCCAGCAGCTGAAAAGTTCTTTCATTGGCTCTGAAATCAGGAATATTCAAAGACATATCAGCATTGATCACACCTACAAAAGTCACATTTTCAAAATCAAGACCTTTGGCAATCATCTGCGTTCCCAGCAAAATATTGGCTTCCTGTTTTTCAAAGCTGGCCAGCAGTTTTTCATGTCCTCCTTTTCTACGAGTCGAATCAACATCATAACGAATGACTTTTGCATTGTAAAAATGATTCTCAATATATTCTTCAACTTTCTGAGTTCCTGTTCCCACCTTTGTCAGATGCGTTCCATGACAGTGCGGACAATGATAATAAACTGAATGTGTGTAGTCACAGTAATGACATTTTAATGACTGACTAGCTTTATGATAAGTTAAGGTTACATCACAATGAGGACATCTGATCACCTCTCCACAGTCATCACAGCGAATATACTGGGCATATCCCCTTTTATTCAAAAGCAGAATCACCTGTTCATTTCGATTCAGTCGTTCCTGGATTGCTTTTTCCATTTTTTTCGAAAAAATCCCATAATTCCGATTTTTTATTTCCTGAACCATGTCAATCAGTTCAATTTCCGGCAATGGGTTTTTATTGATTCTTTCTGGCAATGTACATAACTGATATACACCTTTTAAAGCGCGGCTATAGCTTTCTAAAGAAGGTGTTGCACTTCCCAGAACGACCGGGCAATGATGATATTTTCCTCTTAGTTTGGCAATCTGAGTCGTCAGATAACGAGGATCATTTTCCTGTTTATAGCTGGTATCATGTTCTTCATCCATAATGATCAGCCCTATATTTTCTAACGGTGCAAAAACCGCACTTCTGGCGCCAACAACGATTTTGACTTCCTGAGAGACGATGCGACGATATTCATCATATCGTTCCCCAGAAGAAAGGCGAGAATGCAGAATCGCCACCTGCCTGCCAAAACGGCTTTTGAAGGCCTGAACCATCATAGGTGTCAGTGAAATTTCCGGAACCATCATCAGCACCGTTTTATCATGTTCAATCACAAATCGTGACAAATGGAGATAAACTTCCGTTTTCCCTGAACCAGTAACTCCAAACAGTAAAAAAGTAGTAAAACTATGATAAGATGCCAGAATCTGATTAACCGCTTCCTGCTGTCTTTTCGTTAACGGTCGATCAGCAACTGTTTTTTCATTTTTCTGATAAGGATCTCTGTAGACTTCCTGACGGACATAACAGATCGCCTTCTGCTTTTCAATATTATCTAATAACGTTTTACTAAAAGGATAATCCTTAACCGGTAAAAGATCATGTTCTTTGATATACTGTAGCGCCTTCTGCTGTTTCTCTGTTTTCAAAACAGCATCACGCAAATATTTAACACATTTTACATAAATGATCCCGACACTGTGATTTGTGCTGGGTTTCAGTTGCGGTGGCAACATGCACTGTAAACAGCTGATTCGTGGTGATAATGTCAATTTTGCCATATAATCAGCCAAATGTCTTAATTCTTCATTAAGAAGTGGCTGACAATCAATGATTTCTTGAACATACTGATAACGAAATCCATTTTCCGCTTCCAGCTGTTCTTTGTTTTGGTCTGTTACGATAACATCGTCAACATAGCCAACAATGTTCTGATGACCAAATGTGATTTTGACACGACATCCCGGCTGAACCATTTCGTCAGAAAGATAATCAAACGTCATATCCAGTGAACGGCTGGGGTGTTCAACAAGAACTTTTAATATGTACATATATCCACCTTCCTGTTGCTTATTTTATCATAATTACAGACGATTGAAAATAAATCCCTTAGATTCACACAAACAAAAAAACTCTACCTGAATAGAGTTTTTATTCCGCATTTTCTTTGATAATCTGCGCAATTCTGTCTTTTGCCCGCTGTACATCATCATTGACAACAACGTATTTATATTCATCTTTGGTCTGAATTTCTTTTTTTGCCTTATCCATGCGTTCTTTAACAATATCTTCACTTTCCGTTCGACGTCCTCTGATCCTTTTTTCCAGTTCTTCCAAAGAAGGGGGTATCAGAAAAATCGTCAGCGCATCAGGGCATTTCTTCATAACTTGCAAAGCACCTTGAACTTCAATTTCCAATACAACATTTTTCCCTTCATCCAAAAGCTGTTCAACGTAATCTTTAGGAGTTCCATAATAATTTCCAACAAATTTTGCCCATTCTAAAAATCCCCCGGCAGCAACTTTCTCAACAAATGCTTTTTCAGTTACAAAAAAATAATCAATGCCTTCTTTTTCATTAGGTCTTGCTTTTCTTGTCGTCATCGAAATAGAATAACACAAATTTAAACTTTCATCTTTAAACAGTTCCTGTCGAACCGTTCCCTTGCCTACACCACTTGGTCCACTTAAAATGATCAGCATACCTCTACTCAAAACACTCACGCCCCTTTTTTATATTTTTTACTCTACAATATCAAAGTTATAATGTCAATTAAATTCAAATGTGTTATAGTATTTTAGGGTGATGAAAATGGCTTATGATGGCATTATGTTACATCGTATAAAAAATATTCTCATTGATACGATTCAAGGTGGACGTATCAATAAAATCTATCAAATATCAAAATATGAACTCTTGTTTCAGGTTCGTGCCCAACGTCAGAACTATCAGCTTCTGATATCCTGTCATCCTATGTATGCACGTCTCCAGCTGACATATTTAGACTATCCGACTCCTGAAAGTCCCAATCCCTTAACCATGCTTTTCAGGAAAATTCTAGAAGGTAGTCATATCAAAGAAATTGAACAGGCTGGTTTAGACAGGATCCTGAAAATCACTTTTGCAACACGAAACGAATTAGGGGATTATATTGAATATTTTCTGTATGTAGAAATCATGGGAAAACATTCAAATATTATTCTGGTCAACCAGGATCACAAGATCGTTGACAGTATCAAACGAATTACTCCCAGCATGAACAGTGAACGTTTTTTACAGCCTGGTGCTATCTATCAGTTACCACCCATGCTTAATAAACTCGATCCCTTTACTGCCGATTATATTGAAGACAATCAGTTAAACAGAATCTATCAGGGTATGTCTCCAATTCTGTCAAAAGAAATTGTTTATCGTATTGACAATCATCAGAATTTTCACGATATTATGAAAATGATTGATCATTCAGATGATCTCTATCTGACAACAGCAGATCATAAGGAATACTTTTATTTGATTGAACTGACACATTTACATGGAGAAACTGTCAAATATCCATTATTTGAAGGTTTAGACATACATTTCCATGAAATTGATCAGAAAGAAAGAATCAAACAGCAGACCAGCAATCTGTTAAAATTTATCAGCAATGAATATCAGAAAAATGTTATCAAACTGAAAAAACTGGAAAGTACACTTCTTGATTCTCAAAACAGTGATGAATATCGGATCAAGGGAGATCTGCTTTACTCTTCGCTGCATCTGATTCACAAAGGCATGGATCATATCATTGTTGATAATTATTATGATAATACACAAATCGATATTGCTTTGGATCCTAAACTTGAACCCAAGGCCAACGCTCAAAAATATTATCAGAAATATCAGAAAGCCAAAAACTCTATTCAGGTCTTAAATGAACAGATTGAACTGACTAGAAAAGAAATCGATTATTTTGATTCCTTGGTGACATCAATGTCACAGGCATCATACTATGACGCTTTAGAAATTAAAGAAGAACTGGAAAATGAAGGTTACCTGAAAAAGAAAAGTAAAAGAAACACGATCAGAAAAAAACAGATTCCTCATTTTCTTTCATTTATAACAAAAGATGGTATCGAAATCGATATTGGTAAGAACAATCTGCAAAATGATTATCTGACTTTCAAACATGCTCACCGTTACGATATGTGGTTTCATGCAAAAGATATGCCAGGCAGTCATGTTATCGTCAAAGCACAGAACCTGGATGAATATACAATCAGACTGGCTGCCAAAATAGCAGCTTACTATTCTAAA
The DNA here is from genome assembly GCA_949290865.1 of uncultured Bacillota bacterium. Lineage (GTDB taxonomy): Bacteria > Bacillota_I > Bacilli_A > Erysipelotrichales > Coprobacillaceae > Faecalibacillus. The sequence goes on along the minus strand of CASETM010000020.1, from coordinate 21,966 downwards.
GGACGAAATTCCAGCAGTGTTCCCGTGAACTATACATTGGTAAAAACACTAAAAAAACCTGCTGGCAGCAAACCTGGGAAAGTCATTCTAGATAGCTACAAAACTATTTATATTGATCCTGATGATACTTTTTTACAAGAAATTACTGAAAAAAAATAGATGCCGAAACATCTATTTTACATGCAGCAGTTATTATTGTTACCGTTATTATTTTGAGTATAGTAAGTTTCTTCATACTGTGGATAATAGCGTGGATAATAAACGATATTGTTAACACGTCTGCATTCGATTGGACAAATTACAGGCTGTTCAACATACTGATTCTGGAAAGTTGTACAGACTTTTTTTGGAGCAACAATTGGCTGAACCTGCGACTGAAAAGAGCCACATGAATATCTCTGACAACAGTTCCCCATCATTTGTGAACAGTTTTGGAAACATGAACGATTGCATTGACAGCTCATAAAAACACCTCCTAATATACCTTATGGAGTATTGAAATAAAGAATTGGACTTTTTGGAAAAAAGGAGAAGAATATGAAAATCATAGAATGGAATTTACATCCTGATGTCAAAGCCTTTACAACAACAAGGGAACTTGGTGATATATCCTATAATAACCCTGATTACCGTCTGGTGCTTAGTCACCGACAGGAACTTGCCGCTTTGCTGGAAACCAATCTGGCACATATGGTTGCTCCTCGACAGACACATTCCACCAATCTCAAACAGGTATGCTTAAAAGACGGTGGTACAAATATGCTTGCACAAACTGAACTGCTGCAGGATACCGATGCTACCTATACAAGAGACAGTGATCTTTTTTTACTGTCTTTCCACGCTGACTGTACACCAGTACTTGTTTACTGTGAAGATCAGAAGATTGTTTGCGCCATTCATTCAGGATGGCTAGGAACAGTCCGCCAGATTGTTGATAAAACCATTCGCTATCTGATCAGTCACGAACACTGTGACCCTCATCACATGTTCTGTTTTATCGGTCCCTGTATTTCCAGCAAACATTTAGAAGTACAGGATGATGTGATTTCACAGGTAAAAATGATGAACTTTGACACTTCTTCATTTTATATAAAAACAGATGAAACACATTATCTTCTTGATAACAAAGGTTTGAATAAACAGCAGTTATTGAATCTTGGTGTTCCTGAACAGAACATCCAGGTCAGTCACTACTGTACAGTTGAAAACAATGATCTCTTTTATTCTCACCGCAAAAATCGCGATGGTGCCAGAAATGTGACACTGATCAAAAAAATAAAGAAGTGATATCAGCCATTGATATCACTTTTATTATTTATAACATTCAGCATCATCTGTGGAATGATTTCAATCACCTGATGAGCAAGAGCAGTATACTGTGTTTTCGCCAGTTCATCTCCACACAGACCATGCAGATAAACACCAAGAATCGCTGCATTCTTTGCCGAATAACCTTGTCCCGCTAAACTCGTGATCATTCCTGCCAGAACATCTCCCATGCCCGCTGAAGACATTGCTTTATTTCCTGTGCTGTTACGATAGGCTTCATTACCATCCGTAATAAAGGTATTTGGTCCTTTGAGAACAAGAATGACATGATATTTCTTGGCAAACACAATAGCCTGATCAACCATTTCAGCAGTATTTTCAAAATTCACAAATCGTTTAAATTCACCATGATGAGGCGTTAAAATCCATTGTCCAGTATGATGTTCCAGCAGTTCCTTATTCTGTGCCAGAATCGTCAAGGCATCCCCATCAATAACAACTGGTCCATCAGTATTTTTTAACAGTGTGATTACATGATGATATGCATCTTCATTAAGTCCTAAACCACTTCCAATCAGCACTGCGTCCCTGCTTTTTATTTCCTTTTCACTGATTGTTCGCTGTCTTAACAGCATAGTTGCTTCTGGACAAAAAACTGTTAAAGACTGCAGGATTCGATCAGTTGAACAGACTGTAACAATGCCGCTTCCAGTATAAACAGATGCTTTTGCCGCCAACAAAGCCGCTCCAACATATTGATGACATCCAGTTATATGTAAGACCTTGCCATAAGTTCCTTTATGTCCATCAAATTTTCGCTGTTTTAAATGATATTTTGCCCATTTGTCCTCTACCATCTTCGCTAACAGCATATCTTCATGAAAGCTTTGGGCATCTAGAAGTTCAAGTATTATATCACCAGTATACAAATGACAGTCATTATTCAAAAAACCTAGTTTATAGGCTGTAAGCGTAATTGTTTTGCTGGCACAGATGCAGCTGTTATAAGGTTTGCCTGTATCAGGATTTAAACCTGTCGGAATATCAATAGCGACAACATCAATATTATAGGCATTATTGATCATATCGACCACATTTTTAACACTTCCCCGCAAATCGCTGTTTAACCCAAAACCAAATAGCGCATCAATAACAACCTCATATCTACTCATATCTTCTTCAAACTGTGCCAAAGACATATGATTCAGCTGAACTGTTTTTAGATGATGATCGATAGCCAGATCCAAATAATAACGATTGGCTCTCGACAGCTTTTCGGGACTGCCAGTCAAATAAAGACAGACATCTTTCCCAGATTGAAACAGCTTAACTGCCAGAGAAAGTCCATCAGCACCATTATTTCCTGGGCCACAGACAATCATAATTTTCTGATAAGACTGAAAATGCTTAAATAAACAGTCACTGGCCTTATCAACTAACTGTTCAATTGTATATCCTGCATTCAGCAAAGCCTGATCATATCTTTTTAACTGCTGACTTGTTGCTACATACATCAGTATCACCTCACCTTTATTATAAACGTAAACAAAATAAAAAACCATCACTTCTTCATTGAAGCGACGGTTTATGAATTTTATGTTTTATCTGTATCTGACTCCACAAGTAAAGTTTCCAGATGACATATTTGAAATTTTAACGACATCTCCAGTATGAGGAGCGTGAACATATTGTCCTCCTCCAATGTAAATACCGACATGTCCTGATCTCCATACAATATCTCCAGGTTCTAATTCTGATAAACTGATTATCTGTCCACCAGCTTTTTGAGCACCAGATGTTCTTGGAATATAAATTCCATTCTGTGCATATACCCATTGTGTAAATCCAGAACAATCAAATGAACTAGGACCAGTTGCACCCCATTTATATGGTGTTCCTAATTTTGAAAGCCCTGTATTTACAATTTGCTGTCCCGAATAAACGACATCAACATTCAACTGTGCAACCGACTGATTACCAAGTGAATCCGTTGCTGTATAAGTTACAGTTTTTAAGCCTGTAGTTGATGTATCGATCGTATTATATGTAACTTTTGACTTCATATCTCCATCTGTATTGTCTTCAGCAGATTCGATATAAGATGCCAAATCAATGCTTTCTCCTTTGTATACTGTCACTTTGTTTGTTTTCAGGACAATTTTAGGTCCCGAAATATCTTTGACAGTCACTGTCAGTTTTTCCGTTGACTGATTACCGGCAGCATCGATTGCAGTAACAGTAACATTCTGTTCTTTATCCAATAAAGATGTATCTACCTGTGGTTCAACTTCAACTTTGACCTGAGTATCAATATTGTCAGTTATGGTCATGTAATCTTCAACTTTGAACTCACTCTTATAATCAACAGTAATATTATTTCCAGCTTTTAAAATTATAGTTGGTTTTTCAATATCCGCAACCAGGAAAGATAAAGTTTCTTTTGTTTCATTTCCATATGTATCTGCAACTTTGACTTCAATTTCCTGTAAACCTGAACGTGTCGCATCTAAAGCAACATTACTTTCAATAAAAGGTGTCACATCTCCATCAACATTATCCGTTGCTTTGATATATGAAGCCAGATCATTGCTTCCATTAATTGGAACTTCAATAACATATCCATTATCTGCACCCAATTTTTCTATAACTGGTGCTTCATTATCAACAACTTCAACATCAATTGTTTTTACCGCAACATTGTTAAACTGATCGGTTGCAGATACCTCTACCTGATATTCTCCCAATTGATCAGTATCTAATGAACGGTCATTAGCCTGTACTGTTAAGTCTTCTCTAGAATCATGATTATCAGTTACTTCCAGAATATCGAGATCAAGTTTTTCACCATAAGGAATCACAATATGATCAGAAACGATTTCTGGCTTTTCATGATCAACAGCAGCATACCCAACTAACATGAAGGCTGTAACACCTAACATTGGGATAAACATTGCTTTTCTATTTTTTATTTTATCTTCAAATACACTCGTTAATGTAGCCTTGATATTTCTTTCCATTCGATTTCTCCTTTCAAAAAATACTGCAAGCGATTTAAATACTATCATATCTAAAAACATATTGCAAATTTATCATGGACAATAAATCATTTTATTTTTATTTTTTAGGATATTCCAAAATTTTTAGTTATTGATTTATAATTTAAGAAACAATAAAGGATAAATATGGTATTTATTAACATTGAAAATATTCTGTAAATAAAAAAACGTTGAATATATAACTATTTTTTTTATTCCTTTAAAATCAATACTATAGAATTTGTCATATAACACAATTTCTCTTTTTAACAAAAAGAAAAACTACGACCGAAGTCGTAGTTTATTAATAAAGTTATTCTATGGTCGCACAGCATAAGAGAAACTGTTAGCACCTGAAGAAATTTTTACAACATCTCCAGAATGTGGTGCGTGAATGTATTTTCCACCACCAATATAAATTCCTACATGTCCTGGTCTCCATAAGATGTCACCTGGCTGAGCCGCAGAAATACTTATTCTTGTTCCTGAACTTGCTAAAGCACCTGAAGAATGTGGTAATGATTTACCAGCCTTAGCATAACACCAGACAACTAAACCTGAACAGTCAAATGCGTTTGGTCCAGCAGCTCCCCATTTATATGGGCATCCTAATCTTGAATAAGCTGCGCCAACAACTGAAGTTCCATAGTAATTTGGCCTAGAAGAACTTCCTATACCTGAACCACTTGAAATAGAATTTACCTTAACGGTCAGATTTGCTGTTGACTTATTACCAGCATTATCTGTTACACTATAAGTTGCTGTATATGTACCAGCACGAGAAGTTCTTACAGTTGGAATAGATACTTTATTGGTAATATCACCATCTTTATTATCAGTTGCACTCTTTAAATATTGAGAGAAGTCAACTGATGTACCTGCATTTACACTTAATTCACTGCGTGATAAAGTGATAACTGGAGCTTCAATATCCTTAACAGTAACATTTAATGTTGCTGTTGATGTGTTTCCTGATAAATCTGTTGCTGTAATTGTTAAAGTCTGTTTTTCATTTTCTTTATTGACATCAACAGTTCCATCAACTACTGGTGTAATTGATGTATCGAAGTTATCAGTAACGTTTACATAATCTGATAAGTTAAATGCTGATTTGTAATTAACAACAACATCAGATCCTTGTGTCAGATTAATTTGTGGCGCCTGTGTATCTGTAACAGCAAATTCAATTGTTTTTTCTGTTTCATTGCCAGATACATCACTCGCTGTTAAAGTAATTGTTTGTGTACCCAATTTAGAAGTATCTAAATCTTTATTAGCAGTCATAAATGGAGTAACATCGCCATCTACGTTATCAACTGCCTTAATATAGCTTGCTAAATCTTTACTACCGTGAACAGGTACTTCAACAACATAACCTTCATTTGATCCTAAAGTTTCAAATTCAGGTCCAACCTGATCAACTACACTTACTGTAATTGTTTTGGTTGTTTCATTATTAAATGAATCCGTAGCAGTAACATCTACAGTATATTCACCTAATTGATCAACATCTAATGATGCTTTGTTAGCTTGCACTGTTATCGAATCTCTTTCATCGCGGTTATCTGTAATATCAATCGCATCAACATCAAACTTTTCACCATAAGATACTTCAATACGATCCGAAATAATTTCTGGTGCTTCAGTATCTGCAGCTGCATACCCAACTAACATAAACGTTGCGACACCTAAGATAGGAATGAACATTGCTTTTCTATTCATAATTTTTTCTTCAAAAAATCTAAATCCTTTTTCTTTAATAACTTTATTTTTGATTAGTTTATTAAGCTGTCCTTTGATCTCGCTTTCCATTCGTCTCCTCCTTTCGATTTAACACATAGGTATTTTATCATAATTTAAGATAAAAATCTACCCTTGGCACCATCACCAGACTTATCTATTTGGCTAAACTCCAATGATACCAAGGGTTTTAGATAATTAACTTTTTTTGATATTTTTTTTGATTTTTACATATCCTAAATACGATTTATTTTGTTAGTAAAAATTATTCAATACTCTTTAACGATTCAACCATATCGATATTTCTTAGAACTCTTCTCATAAACAGGTTGATCAGGAACGTAAACAGCATCGTTAAAACGATTGCATACAGATAACTGGTATATTGAACATTTCTGATAAACATGGCCATATCAATTTCTACTGTCATTATGATATAACTATGAACATATTTTCCTAAGACCAGCCCGAACAATGAACCAATGACTGCCAAAATAATATTTTCTCTAAAAACATAATCATAAACTTCTTTAGGATAGAAGCCTAAAACCTTGATTGTTGCGATTTCACTCTTTCTTTCCTGAATATTAATATTCGTTAAATTATAAAGAACAATAAACGCCAGTGCCCCAGCACATACAATCAGGATAATAACAACACTGTTTAAACTTTCTATCTGACTGACAAATGATTCAGCAATGCCACTTTCAAAATTCACTGAAGAAATATTGTCGTGCTGATCACAGTATTCAATCACATCATCTTCTGTAGCACCATCATTTAATGTGAAATATTCACTATGAAAATCTATCTTCTGATTCGTTAACTGTTGATAATACTCATAACTCATATACATATAGTGTCTAAAGTGCAACTTATATACACCAGCAACTTTTACGGTATAATCTTTATCTTCCAGTTCAAACTGAATCGTATCGCCAGTTGTCACATCTAACAGTTCTGACAGTTTAGCATTAATATAAACGCCATCATCAGACAGTTTTAATTCTTTGCCAGTCGTATAATCTTCCATATGAACATATTTGTCAAATTCATCTTTATCACTTGGAACTTCAATATTAACTGACTGATTATCAATTGTAATCATCTTTGTATAAATCCCCATTGATGAAGCAATTGCCTTATCATTTTTAAAATCTTCTCTAGCCTGTACAGCTTCCTGTTCATCAAGATCATCAGGATAATTCACGATACCATCATATGTCCACATCGTACCATACTGAATACCAGCCAACGGTGAAACCGAACCTTTGATACCGAAACCTACAACAATCAAAGCAGTACATCCAGCAATCCCAATAACAGACATAAAGAAACGTTTCTTATATCTGAAGATATTTCGCATAGTGACTTTCTGATTAAATGACAATCTTTTCCAGATAAATGCTATTCGCTCTAATAAAATACGCTTACCAATCTTTGGCGCTTTTGGTCTTAAAATCTGGGCTGGAACTTCTTTCAATTCTTTGTATGATACCATAAATGTGACGAATAGAATAATCGCTACGGAAATCACAAATGTCTGAAGACATGTAGAAAACTCAAAGACAAATCTAGTAGGTGCTCCTACATCAAACATCATGATTCGATACAGATAGTAAATGATATGAGAAAAGAAATATGTACCAAAGACAATGCCGATACCACAGGCAAAGAACGTTGCCAGGAAAGCGTAGATTAGATACTGTAGAATAACATCTCGTTTTCTGTAACCTAATGCTCTAAAAGTTCCATTTTGAGTTCTCAATTCCTCTACCATTCTGGTCATTGTCGTCATTGAAACCAGGGCTGCTACCAGGAAGAATAACGTTGGGAACATAATTGATAAAGCATTAATCGATTCACAGTTTGCAGCAAAACTTAAAATCGCAGCACTTTCATTTTTGGTCAGGGCTTTAGCTTCTCCTTTGACCAGTTCATCCAGTTCAGCACGAGCATCATTTAACTTAATCTGGGCATCATCCAGCTCGACTTTGGCTTCATTAAGCGTTACCAGCGTATCATCAAGCTGAATTTTAGCCTGATCAAGTTCCGCTTTTGAACTGCTTAATGTTACCTTTGTTTCATCCAACTGTCTTTTCGCGCTATCCAGCTGAGTTTTAGTCGCATCTAATGTTCCCTTTGAAGAAACCAGCTGCTGATATGTACTGTCTAGAATCGCCTTATTATCATCCAGTACCTTTTTGGCTTCGTTAAGTGCACTTTCATTTTCACCCAGACTGTCATATCCAGCAATGAGTTCTGTCAACTTTTTATATTCTTCTCTTTCCGTTAAACCATTTTCTTCTAAATAAGCTTTACGTTGACAGGCTGCATCATATCCACCTACTTTTTCAAGTCCTGCCATGATCGCATTTTTGCCTTCATTAAACTGGGCCAGATTCTGCTCATATGTTTTCAAGCCTTCTTCATACTGTTTTAAACCATCTTCATACTGTGTATAACCCTGATTATACTGATCGAGCCCATCTTTGTATTTTGCATAGCCAGTATTATATTCTTTTAAGCCATTTTGATACTGCGCATAGCCATCATTATACTGCTGCATTCCGCTGTTATATTCATTAACACCATCCTGATAGGCTTTCATGCCATCATTATACCGGGTCAGACCATCATCATACTCTTTTTGTCCATCTTCAATCTGTTTTGTTGCGTCTTCTTTTTTCTCATTGTATAAAGATGTATAGTATGACTTGAATATATTTTTGATTTCCTTGTTAATCGGTTTGACATAGTCATCATAATCATCATCAAATTCATACAGATCATCAGGATTTTCTACATGAATACGTAAATCATTATATATTGTTTTATGATCATGAAGTTCAAACAGATCTTCAGGAACAGCCATATGTTCATTTCCTTCTGTCATGATCAAAAGGAAAGCCCCATTATTTCCATCCCCTAAACTGTTGGTTCCTCTTTCCACATCACAGATGTAACGCGTATCATTCACAGTTCCAACAATTTTATATGTTTTGGTTCCATAATCATTGCTGATCTCTATTTCCTGATTCAGTTTCATTTCATTATCAGAAAAGTATTTTTCATCCATCAGACATTCCGTATCATCCTTTGGCCATTTACCAGAAACCAGTTCTGGAATGTCAACACCTTTTTCAAACTGATCATCCGTATAAACAGTAACACCAATATTGGATTTATTTTTATAGCTCATCAAGCCATCAAAACGAAAACCATAATCAACCGCTTCTACACCATCAACCTCCTTGACCTGATCAATAAGTTCCTGATCAAAACCCAGGGTTCCAATATAATTGAGATCATTCCATTGATATGTCTGAAGATACTGATGCATTGATTCCTTCATGATTGTTGGCGAATGTCTTAACCCTGCAAAAAAAGCCGCACCTAAGAACACAATACAGAATATTGACAAAAATCTTGCTCTCGTTTTTGAAATGGTCCTTATTTGATTTTTATAATACGCCTTTTTCTTCATAAATTACCACTCAATTTCTTCTATTGGTTGAGGATGTTCATTCATAAACATCCTGTCAACTTTCCCATTCTTTAAATGGATCACCCGGTCTGCCATTCCTGACAAGGCACTATTATGCGTAATGACAATAACCGTCATACTGTATTTATCACACATTTCTCTTAACAACGAAAGAATTGATTTTCCTGTTAGATAGTCAAGTGCTCCAGTTGGTTCATCACATAAAAGCAGCTTAGGATTTTTAGCGATGGCCCTGGCAATAGCCACACGCTGCTGTTCACCCCCAGAAAGCTGAGCAGGGAAATTGTTCATACGATCTTCCAACTCTACTCTTTTTAAAACCATCTTTTCATTTAAAGGATTTTTAGATATCTGTGAAGCAAGTTCAACATTTTCTAATGCTGTCAGGTTCTGAACAAGATTATAGAACTGAAATACAAAGCCAATATCATCACGACGATACTGTGTCAGTTTTTTTTCATTATATGACGCAACATTTTGACCATCGACGATAATTTCTCCACTTGTTGCCTTATCCATTCCTCCCAGCAGATTCAGTATAGTTGTTTTTCCAGCACCAGAAGGTCCAACAATAACTACAAACTCTCCTTTTTCCACTTCAAAATTAACACCGTCACTAGCGCGGATTTCAATATCTCCAACTTTATATATTTTCTTGACATCTTTAAAACTAATAAATGGGGCCATAAAATCACTCGCTTTCACTATTTAAAGATGTTAATATTATAACATAAAAAGCGATTATTTAAAAGGAGGCCACCCATGCAAATCATGATACTTTCAGATAGTCATTCAATGAAAAAAAATGATCTTATAAAAATAATAAACAGACATCCTGCTGACTATTATATCCATTGTGGAGATATCTTTATGCCCTATACCGACATGAATATCGATCATTTCTATATCGTAAAAGGCAATAATGATCATCCTCCTGTTCCTGAAAATCTCACTTTAGAAATAGATGGTCTAAATTTCTACATTGTTCACGGTCATTTATATCATGTTGATTCTGGTATTCACGAATTAGAAAAATACGCTAAAGAAAACCATATTGATGTCGTCTGCTTTGGACACACCCATCAACCAACGTATATTGTTCAGGATGAAATCACCTATATCAACCCAGGAAGTGTTACCTATCCCCGCGGCAAGTATCGTTATCCTACTTACTGTCTTTTCGACACCAAAACAAAAAAAGTCACCTTTTACAACGTCAAAAATGATGAATTGTGTGATCCTTTTCAAACCGAACCTAAAAAGAAACTTTCCTTTCGTCATATTTTTCATAAAAAAAAATAAGCATCTCGCTTATCTTTCATTTGTTAAACTATGTGGCAGAATTCCCTGATATAGTTTTACACTAAGCAGGTAGCTGATCCAGACAGGTACAATCTGAATAAACAGAATCAGCATTGTTAAAGAAACCTCAATTTGTCCTGACAGCAACAGATTTCCTAAAATAATGATCTGATAAACCAATGGTATGACAGTAATAATTCCATAAAACCATCTCATTTCCATGTAAATTACCTGTTTTAACTGAATAACGGAATAACCCAGATAACACATATGCTGATAATTCCGTTTTCTTTTGTTCAGTTCCATTCCAATCTTAAAAACAACAGTCAAAGACATTAAGATCATGACTGAAATATAAGACATCAAAGCAACCATCGAAACCAGTGGTTGCGCCAAAGTATAGACTGTCACACATGTCAAAAGAATTGATGACAATAACATGACCAGCAACAAACCAAATATCTTTTTCATATCACTGTAAAGAAAACCTAATCCCATCAATTGCACTGGTTCTTCCAGAGAATCATTTTTCTGCCTGTTTTTAATCATATTTGGAATCACTTTCTTTATAATTCCATAGACACCAATAATTCCGATCAGTGAAAACAGTAAAAATGACATTGAATCACGCAAAAAAACAAAAATAACTGCAGGAATAAAATATAGCATGACAAACAGCTTATCAGAAGCAGAATGTTTTTTTCTCGGGAAAGAAAAGGGCATCGTCTGTCCTAATGAAGCGGCAAAAGTCAATTTATTTTCTTCATGGATAATTGAATTGATCGTACTTCTTACACAATAACCTAAATTCAACAGCGAACACCAGAAAACCTCAAACAACAAAATAGTTGCCGTAGCTACATTTGTTTCTTCTGACAGATAAAACAATTGTCCCTGATAGACAAAAGTCGATGAAAAAATAGAATTAATAATAGGAATCAGCAAATATCCCAAGAGCCAACCAAAAGGTATAGCAAAAAGCATAATGATAAAAACCTGTATAAATAAATAGATACCAACCTGATAAACACTGGCTCCCGACATAAGAATAATCGATATTTCTTTACTTTTATTGGAAACATAGAAATTATTGGCAAGAAAGACACAGACCATGGCTATAACGATAACAAATACTGCAATCGGTGTGACAAATGTTGTATCGTTTTTTCCCAAATTTATATTGGCCTGTGGGTTAAAAACCAGATTAAAGAAAGAAAAGATAAAAACTGTCGTCAGTAAAAATGTCATAAAGTAAAAAATACTTTTCTGTTTATCCTTTTTCAAAGAAACAAGAGATAATTTTAACAGTCCCATTATTCAAACAGCTCCTGTGATTCACTGGAATTAATATCAACAATTTTATAAAAGTATTCTTTCTGTGACAACCCTTCCCTTTCGATCATCCGATCAATGACACCGTCTTTGATATACAGCAGTTTCGATGAGTAGGAAGCGATTTTAGCATCATGAGTTACCATTAGAATCGAAACACCTTCTTTTTCATTTAATTCTTTGAATAAAGACAATATTTCATGAGAATTCTTACTATCCAGATTTCCAGTTGGTTCATCAGCAATGATGAGTTTAGGGTTGGTAACCAGCGCTCTGCATATTGCCACACGCTGTCTTTGACCACCAGAACATTCATTGGGAAATTTTTCCAAAGTCTGTTCTACACCAAGTTTTTTGGCAATATCACTGACTCTGGCTTTGATCTCATCTTTTTTGACATTGGCTAGCGTAAGCGGAACAGCAATATTTTCAAAAATAGTCAATGAATCCAACAAATTAAATTCCTGAAAAATAAAACCTAGGTTTTCATATCGAAATCTGCCAATTTCACCTTCTGACATCGCACGTACTTCTGTTCCATTAATAAAAACTTTTCCTTTAGTAGGAATATCAATCGTTGACAAATTGTTAATAAATGTTGATTTTCCAGCACCCGAAGGACCCATGATACAGACAAACTCTCCCTCGTACATCGTCAATGATACTTCATGTAAAGCTTCAAACAACGTTTTTGTGCCAATACCATAAATCTTGGTAATTTTATCAGCAACTAATATTTCTTTTTTTTCCATTTTATTTACCTCCTTTGATCGATTTAACCACCGCTTGTTCATACTGATAATATGTTATCAGTCCCGATAGAGCGATTGGTATAATATAAGCTAATGAAAAAACTAATACAAAATAAAAAGTCATTTCTTCATAATAAATAAATCGTCCCGCAATAAAGATAATATAGACCAACGGTATGCATATTAAAATCGTATAATACATAGCAATTTCCTGTTTAATCATTTTTCTAAGTTCTTTCCTTGTATAGCCAATTTTCCATAAATTAGAAAAAAGTATTTTTCTTGTCATTGCTTCCATTGATAATTTGTAAACAATTGAAACAGCCAGCAAAACAATGACGACAATATAGCCAATAACTGCTGTTGTAAACTCTCTTGGTGAATCCTTACAGGCTACCAGAATAGCCATCATTCCTGTTACTGAAACAGTCATCAGTCCAAACAGCAGCAAAGATCTTTGAATAGAATAGCTCAAGTTAGAAATAGAGATCAAAATATGCCTTTTAGTCAGAAATACATCTTTTTTCATTTTTCTAATGACATCAGGCAAAACGTAACGGATGATCCCTATCGCACCAATAATACCGACAAGAGTTGGAGCAATATAGGCATCAGCCTGATGAGGATTCATAAACATCATAACAATTCCCATTATGTAAATACCTATATACAGTAGCGATGACGTCTTTCGCGAACCTTTGTTAAAATTCATTTCTTTTTCTTGCGATAGCAAGACCAGAATATCATTACGATGAAGATATCCTGCCGTCAATACACAAATCATTGCCAGTACAATGGCAACAATCAGAAAAGAATAAAGATAAGCTTCCTTAGCAATAATATGAATATCTTTATCAATACCTAATGCCGTATACATATACTGATTAGCATAAGGAACAACAATCCTTCCTAACAATATACCTAATGGCGTTGCCAAAAGCAGCAAAACAAATGTCTGATATAGAACATATATTGTTGAATTGATATATCCTGACCCTGACATACCCATAACTGCCAATTCCGTTGTCTTTCTTGTTAAAAAGAAATTATTAGCGAAAAAAATCATAAAGCAACAAAAACAGACAATTAAAAAAGATAAAACCGATGAAAAAGGCATTTTCACCTCATGCCATGTTCCGCCACTAGAAGCAATCATCTGATCAACTAGATCTTTATTATTAATTATATTAAAAAATACAAACGATACCGCAACCGCAAAAACCAAAGTCATTCCATAAAATATACTTTTTCTATAATCTCTAATTAGCATCGTCATGGAAAAGCGCAACGTTCCCATACTATCCTATCCTCCCCACTTTGGATAAAATCACCCTAATTTTATCATATTTTTCTTACATCATCAGAAAAAGAATTTCCATTTAAAAGCTTTTAATCCATTTTCAATAATCCTTTCATAAAACAGATAGTACTTTTTTAATCAATTGATAAATTGATTCATCCATAATCAAAATAGTCATATTCACCAAAACCAATTCAGCATCAGCCAGTAGATGTTTTTATTCTTATGATATTAAAGTATAATCATTAACCAATTTTACTGGTATTCTCTAAACAATCAATAAATGTATACCCTATAAAAAGCTAAACAAATATTACTAAACATTGTTCAATTCTGTAAATTATACTGTAATACAATTTAACTACTAAATACATATAAATAATTATAGATATTTTTCATTTAATATCTCTCTATATATAATAGAGTATACTATTTTCCCCAATAAAAAAGGAGTTAGCATTACTAATCTCCTTCTTTCAATTTTATTCAAATTTTGTAATTTTGTGATCATCAAAATAATAAGAATCTTCCAATGCTGCTTGAATTTGTGATTCATCAGAAATTCTATTATAACTTGAATCATATAGTGTTGAAATATAAACATAATGATCATCATCATCTGAATATTCAGAATTAACATCTGTCATATAAGCAATAGCATAAAATGTTTCTGTTTCAGGTGTATTTCCATAATTAGTTGTATGTTCAACTTTATATATTCCTATACAATAATCTTCTGGCGTATAGCTAGATTCTTTATCATATGCATAATACATTGAAACAAATGACGTTTTATATGAAGAATAACTAGATTGACGATTATCATATTCCTCTTGCATTTCTTCATCCATTGCCTTCTTCACATTGCTTGACGTTTTACTAGGAACGTCCGATGCTTTTTTATATCTCTCTATAAGCCCTTTAACTTTTACTTTTTTTGTTGCACCTTTTACATCCAGTTTGAGCGTATCAGCTTGACTTTGATCATAAACAGCCGTAATTTCTACTTCATCACCATTTTTTAAATCTTCTTCATAATCATAATCCAAATAAATAGAATTTACAAAACTTGCTAATTCCGCATTGGTTTTATCGTATTCTATATTACCAATCTCGCATGAAAATATTCTTCCTGATCCATCATATCCACTAAATTCAACTTTAACGTTTTCCAGCAGGTTAATTGAAGTCTTATTAAAATACGTATCATAAATTTTATAGCCACCAAAAGCAACGATCACAGCAATAACAACACCAATGACTATTTTTCCATTTTTTGATTTAAAGAACGATCCCAAATCAACAGAGTTCTTTACTGGCATTGATGAACCTGCATTCACGCCATTTCCACTAGCTGAATGTCCTGTCTGGACATTTTCATATACTGGTTTTCCAGTTTGTGGATCATAGCTGACAATTCTTTGCCCCTGTGCACCAAAATTGTCATCTAAACTATATGCAAAATTGTTTGTTTTGATGACATCTTTCATCGTCAGGAAAACAATCAGATTAAAAATGAACATAATGATCATGACCCATTGAAAATACTCCATACAGCTTGAAGCTCTATCCATTGCTTCAATCATACCTGAATAATTCATAGTCAATAACGATGAATAATCTCCACTTGAATATGCTTTAACAACTTTTGCAGCTGCATTAATACCTGATACTGATAAACCTAATAACACTGAAGAAATAGCATAACCTACAAATTCACCTAACATGACAAAATCACTTTTATCTTTTACAAAATAATAGACTCCAGCCAGTACCATTCCAACTACTGAAACAATCAACGTTACATAAAATATGATTACGATAACTGTAATCATTGTTGACAATGTTGAAATAGCAGATGATGAAGAATCTAAAGACAGATCATTGCCATTCATTAATTTTCCAAGAATATATAAAACTGTATATATTCCAGATAAAATAAATGCAGACATAAAAATTTTTTTCTTTTCTGCATATCTTTTCAAGATTTCCATAAATCCCCCTCCTTAATCACTATTCATTGTATCATATTTAAACAAATAAATATATTTTTTCACAAAAAAAAAGCAAAACCTTTTGATTTGCTTAATTTTGCTTAATTTTATTACGCGTTTTCTAATGCTTTTTTTGCTGTATCAACAATTGCTGTAAATCCTTCAGGATCACAGATTGCAACTTCTGATAACATCTTTCTGTTGATTTCAATATTTGCCAGTTTTAAACCGTGCATTAACTTAGAATATGAGATATTATTCATTCTTGCTGCAGCATTAATACGTGCAATCCATAATTTTCTCATTTCTCTCTTTAAATTTCTTCTGTCTCTATATGCATATGCCATAGAGTGCATAACCTGTTCATGAGCAGTTTTATATAACTTATGTTTAGAACCAAAATATCCTTTGGCTAATTTAATAATCTTTTTTCTTCTATGTCTAGTTGTATATCCACCTTTAACTCTTGCCATCGTTTCTTCCTCCTATTTCATTCCTTTGATTATTTACATAATCTTGATTTAATTCTCTTATAATCAGAAGCACTAACAACTGTTGCTTTCGCTAAGTGTTTCTTTTGTTTATGAGTTTTGTTATGTGATAAATGTGAAACATAAGCATGGCTACGTTTTAATTTTCCACTACCTGTTCTTTTTAAACGTTTTTTTAATCCGCTATGTGATTTCATTTTTGGCATAATATATTTCCTCCATTAATTACTTTTTCTTTTTTGGCGCTAATATAGCTGTTAAAGTACGTCCTTCCAGTTTAGCCGGTTTTTCAATTTGACCGACTTCTGCACATTCTTCAACAAAGTCATCAATAACTTTTTTCCCCAAATCAACGTGTGCAAGCTGTCTTCCTCTAAATCTGATTGCTACTTTTACCTTATTACCTTCTTCTAACCATTTTAACGTTCTTTTTAACTTCACATTCTTATCATGAACATCAATCGTTACAGATAATTGCGTTTCTTTCAAAGTCACAACCTTCGAATTCTTTTTCATTTCTTTTGCTTTTTTCTGTTGTTCAAAACGATATTTACCAAAATTCATAATACGGCATACTGGCGGTTTAGCATTTGGCGCAACACACACCAAATCCAATTCAGCATCATAAGCAATATCTAATGCTTCATTTCTACTTTTAACCCCTAACTGATCACCGTTTTGATCAATAACCAACACTTCCTTGAAACGAATTCTTTCGTTAACTAAATCATCTGGTTGTTTTGGTTTTCTGTTATCAAATCTGCTAATAAAAGCCACCTCCATTTATTATAGTGAAATAAAAAGTGAGCACATTAAGTACCCACTATCGACATTAAGATATTCTATCTTAGTGACATTTGCCCATCGACATCATCAATCGGGCGAGAAGCAGGCACTTCTTCTTTCCACTACTTTTCATTTGCATAAAGATATTATCATTTTACGCTTTAGCTGTCAAGAATATTCCTTAATTTACCTCAAAAACAACATTGTTTTTTAATACATTCCTTGTGGTATTGCTGTTTCTTTTTCATCTGCTTTAGATGCTACTCCAGCTTCAGTGGTTATGAATAATCCTGAAATGCTGGCAGCATTTAAAAGAGCATTTCTTGTTACTTTAGTTGGATCAATGATTCCATTTTCAAACATATCGACCCATTTTCCTTCTTTAGCATCAAAGCCAATTCCTTTATCCACTTTCATCTGCTGTTCTACGATTTCATCACTGTTGAATCCAGCATTTTCGGCAATCTGTCCCATTGGTGCCAACAGGGCATCCATAACGACTTTGATTCCTTTCTGTACATCAACATTTTCATTTTTCAGCTGATCTTTTAGCGTTACATAAGCATTGACAAGTGTTGATCCACCACCCATGACAATTCCTTCCAGAACTGCTGCTTTTGTCGCATTTAATGCATCTTCAATTCTTAGTTTCTTTTCTTTCAGTTCAGATTCTGTTGCACCACCAACTTTAATAATAGCGACACCATTAGAAAGTTTACCTAATCTTTCTGCATAGTTTTTCTTATTGTATTCTTCTTTGACATGATTCATCTGTTCAGTAATTTCCTGAATTCTTTGTGCTATAGCTTCTTTTGCACCATTTCCACCAATCATCGTCGTATGATCTTTAGTAATGTGGATTTTCTTAGCTGATCCTAAATCTGACATCGTGACATCTTTCAGTTCCATCTGCAGGTCTTTATTGATCATTTTTGCTCCAGTCAGTATTGCAATATCCTGTAAAGTATCTTTCTGATTATCACCAAAGCCTGGTGCCTTTGTTGCAACGACATTGAATGTTCCTCTCAATTTGTTGACAACAATTGTTGAAATTACTTCTTGTTCAAAATCATCAGCAATCAGCAATAATGGTTTATTGGCTTCCATGACCTGTTCCAATACTGGTAGTATTTCCTGAATAGTACTGATTTTATGATTAGTCACCATGATCAGTGGATTATCCATATCAATCGTCATTTTTTCTCTGTCTGATACCATATATGGAGAAACATAGCCTTTATCATACTGCATACCTTCAGCAATTTCCAGTTCAGTATCAAAACTGTTGGATTCATCAACACTGATTACACCATTTCTTCCAACTTTAGCCATTGCTTCAGCAATAAACTTTCCAATTGTCTTATCTCCAGAAGAAATCGTTGCTACATTCGCTATATCTGCATCTGTTTCCAGCTTCTGCGAATGATCCAGAATATATTGAGCAACACTTTTGCTGGCAAAATCAATACCTTCCTTCATCAATACTGGATTAGCACCTTTTTCAACCGCTTTTAATCCATTTTGAATCATTGACTGAGCCAGAATGGTTGCTGTTGTTGTTCCATCTCCAGCAGTATCATTAGTTTTATTGGCTACTTCATAAACCAGTTTAGCACCCATATTTTCAAACTTATCTTCCAGTTCAATTTCTTTGGCAATTGACACACCATCATTGGTAATCAGTGGTGAGCCAAACCCTTTGTCCAAAACAACATTTCTGCCTTTTGGTCCAATTGTCACTTTCACAGCATCCGCTAAAGTATTGACCCCTTTTAACATCGATGTTCTGACATCTTTTGAAAAACGTATTTCCTTACTCATTTTTTATTCCTCCTATTCAATAACTGCTAAAATATCTTTCTGATCTAATATCATATATTCATCATCATCCTGCTTAAACTGAGTTCCCGTATATTCTTTGAAAATAACAGTTGCACCAGCTTTCAGCAAATCATCACATTTTGGTCCAACTGCAACAACTTTTGCCTGATTTTCTGCCGTTTCCTTTGGCGATACCAGGACAATGCCGCTGGCTGTTGTTGTTTCTGCTTTTTCTTTTTTTAATATCACATTTGTATTTAATGGTCTTAGCATATTTCATTACCTCCTTAGCACTCTCGCTACCTTTTTGCTAACACAGTCTATTATAGACTTATATATGAACTGAAAATGAACTTTTTAGCACTCTACATAAATGATTGCTAAAAAATAAAAAACAGTTCTTTTAAATATATGAACTGTTTCATTTAATTATTCTTCATTTCCATAATTCAAACAAAGATGAACTGCTTTTTTCCATCCTTTGATCAGCTTATTCTTTCTTTCATGACTCATCGTTGGCAAAAACTGCTGATCAATGGCCCAGTTACTGATAATATCTTCTTCATCTTTATAAACACCGACAGCCAGTCCTGCCAGATATGCAGCACCCAATGCCGTTGTTTCAACACATTTCGGTCTATGAACGATCGTATGACAAATATCACTTTGAAACTGCATGAGAAAATCATTGGTTGAAGCACCGCCATCAACTTTCAAAATGCCAATATTATCTTTCGCATCTTCCTTCATCGCTTCAATGACATCATAAGACTGATAAGCAATTGATTCCAAAGTTGCACGTATAATATGATTTTTGGTTACCCCTCTAGTTAGCCCAACAATCATCCCTCGTGCATCTTGAGACCAGTATGGCGCTCCTAAACCAGTAAAAGCCGGAACCACATAGACATTATTCGTATCTTCAACTTCACAAGCGTATTTCATCGAATCCGGGGCAGACTTAATCATTTCCAGACCATCACGCAACCATTGAATACTGGCCCCAGCCACGAAAACACTTCCCTCTAAAGCATAATTGATCTTATCACCATAGCTGGCCGCAATCGTTGTAACAAGACCATTTTGAGACTGAATTGGCTGTGTTCCTGTATGCATCAGCAAAAAACAGCCAGTTCCATAAGTATTCTTGATATCCCCCTTTTGAAAACAGCACTGTCCAAACAATGCCGCCTGCTGATCCCCTGCAATACCACAAATTGGAATCTTGCCGCCAAGCAACCCTTCATCGACATAACCGTAAACATAGCTGGATGGTTTGACATCTGGCAGCATTGATTCTGGTATCTCAAAATAATCCAGAAGTTCCTGATTCCATTCCAGTTTATGAATATCATATAACATTGTTCGTGAAGCATTTGTATAATCTGTAACATGTTTCTTACCTTTAGTCAAATTATAAACTAGCCAGCTGTCTACTGTTCCAAATAACAGCTCACCTTTCTGCGCTTTTTCTTTTGCACCATCAACATGATCCAAGATCCATTTGATCTTGGAAGCTGAAAAATATGCATCAGGGACCAAACCAGTAATTTCCGGAATTCTTTTTGCCAGTTCTGTTCCCTTTAATTCATCAATCATTTCTGATGTTCTACGACATTGCCAGACAATGGCATTATAAATTGGCTGCCCCGTCGTCTTATCCCACACTATTGTTGTTTCTCTTTGATTGGTAATACCAATTCCAGCAATACTGTGACTTGAAATATTAACCTTGGCCATTGCTTCAATAGCTACAGCAACCTGAGATGACCAGATTTCCATCGGATCATGTTCTACATAACCCGGCTGTGGATAAATCTGTGCGAATTCCTTTTGCGCAATACTCTTTATCTCTCCATTTTTTTTAAAAATAATACACCTGGAACTTGTTGTTCCCTGATCTAATGCCATCAAATACTTTTCCATAATATCCTCCACTAAAAAAGGGCAGTATAAAACACTCCCCCGATTACTTATATCATATCATAATTTTAAAACCATATCATTCCATTTTGCATGACCATGCGTCGATTGCGATACTTTTTCAAAAACAAAGCCACAGCTTTCATAAAAAGGAATCAAATGATCTTTACATGTCAAAACAAAACCATCGACATTATTTTTTCTTTTCGCAATATAATTTTTCACCATTGCTTTAGCATACCCTTTCCCTTGATACTGAGGCAAAACACAGACAGAAAAGATCAGTTGATATTTTCCATCTTCTTGATGTAACGAACTGTCGTGATACATTTCATCAGGTAATTCAGGAACATCGTTTTTCAGACCACCAATATAACCTGCAGGTTGCCCATCAATATATAGAATATCGTATCCCTGACAAAAAGTTTCCAGTCGTGATCGTAAAGCTTCATACGAAGCAGCTTCAGCCTCTGGAAAGCAGGTAATTTCCAACTGATAAACATTATTTAAATCCAACATATTTGCTTCTTTTATTTCCATATTAACCATACATTCCTTTCCGCCTGAAGCTCCAAGGCACACATAGTCATGAAAATCAAACATTTCTTTTTATCAAAGTAAGTGTTATAATATGTGTGGTTATATAAGCTTCCCGGCATTAATTTCAAATTTACCCATCGATTTGTATCTTAATGTGCAGGTGTGCTACTTGT